>JBDTNK010000009.1:0-56830 GCA_039933775.1 Chloroflexota bacterium
ATGCCGTCGGCGCCGGTGACGAGCACGCGCAGATGCGTTGTCATCCGTTGATGCTAGTGCGAGTACCATCGCGCCGTGTTGTACGACTACCGAGACGTCAGCGCCGATTCGGTCGCCGCGGTCACCGACGAGGCGATCCAGCGGGCGGATGCACTCGTGGCTCAGGCCGCCGCTGCCGATCCACCGAGCTTCGAGACGACGCTGGAGCCGCTCGAGCGCGCGCTGGCCGTCATCGGCGAGGCGTACGGCCGTGGCGCATTCATGGGCCAGGTGCACTCCGCGGCGGAGGTGCGCGACGCCGGGCAGGATGCCGAAGAGCGGCTCAACAAGTGGCGCGTGGGCCTTCCGTTCCGCGAGGACCTGTATCGCGCGGTGGCTGCGGTGAGCGCAGCCCACTCCGACGGGCTGCCTGGCGAGCGGGGCAGGCTGGTGGAGCATTGGATGCGCGACTTCCGGCGCGCCGGACAGGCGCTCGCGCCAGGTGCTCGCGCAGAGCTGGAGCGGCTGCGCAACCGTCTCGTCGAACTCGAGGTGGTGTTCCAGCGCAACGTCAACGAGGCTCGCGACTGGATCGAGGTCACGCGCGAGGAGCTCGCCGGATTGCCCGAGGACTACGTGGAGCGGCTCCAGCCGGGCGAGCGGGAAGGCACCTTCCAGGTCAGCCTGGACTATCCGGAGCTGAATCCGTTCCTGGCGCAGGCCCACGACCGTCGACGACGCGAGGAGCTGACACGCAAGAACTGGAACCAGGCGGCCGACGAGAACCGTCCCGTGCTGGCCGAGGCCATCGCGCTGCGCCAGCGGATCGCCGAGCTGCTTAATTACCCGACATGGGCCGCGCACGCGCTGGAGCTGAAGATGGCCGCGACGCCGGAGCGCGTGCGCGACTTCTACGCGGAGCTGGTGCCGCCGCTGGAGGCATCGGCGCGGACGGAGCTTGCCGCGTTGGGTGACCTTGCGGCGCGGGACGGCGTGGATGGCCCGCTGCAGGTCTGGGACTGGTCGTACTACGACGACCAGCAGTCGATGCGCGAGTTCGGCGTGGACCAGAACGAGATCAGCGAGTACCTGCCGCTCGACGAGGTCATCGACGGCATGTTCGAGCTCACCGGCGACGTCTTCGGGCTGACGTACGAGGCACTGCCGCAGGCAGATGCGTGGCATCCATCGGTCCGGCTGTACGCGATCCGCGATCGCGAGAGCGGCGAGCTGCTCGCGCACTTCTACGCCGACCTCTTCCCGCGCGAAGGCAAGTACGGCCATGCGGCTGCCTTTCCACTGGTCATCGGCCACCGCGGCGAGGACGGCACCTATGTGAGGCCGGTGAACGCCATCGTCGCCAACTTCACGCCGCCGTCTGCCGATCGGCCATCGCTGCTGCGACATGGACCGCATGGCGAGATCGAGACGCTCTTCCACGAGTTCGGCCACATCCTGCACATGAGCCTCACGAAGGCGACCTATCCACGCTTCAGCGGCGCGGATACCGAATATGACTTCGTCGAGGCTCCTTCCCAGATCATGGAGCACTGGGTCTGGGATCCATCGGTCCTGGCGAGGTTTGCGCGGCATTACCGCACAGGTGAGCCACTGCCCGATGAGCTCGCCGCCAAGATGCTTGCCGCGCGCTACATCAACGTGGGGATCCGCTACACGCGACAGGTATTCATGGGCATCATGGACCTCGCGCTGCACAGCTCAGGCGCCGAGCCCGACGTGGACGCCGTCATCCGCGAGGCGTTCGCCGTGACCCACATGCCCTATCCCGATGACACGTTCTTCCTGGGCCGCTTCAGCCACCTCATGGGTGGCTACGACGCGGGCTACTACGGCTACCTGTGGGCCGAGGTCATTGGCGACGACATGTTCGGCCGCTTCGTCCGCGAGGGAGCGACCTCACCGCTGGTTGGTGCCGCCTATCGCCGCGCCATCCTGGAGCCGAACGGCTCGCGTTCGGCTGACGAGATGGTGCGAGCATTCCTGGGGCGTGACCCGTCCAACGAAGCCTTCCTGACCCTGCGGGGCATGAAGCCGGCCTGATCTCCGATCGCCAGATGCCCAACCGAGCCGGGACGGCGACGCTCGTCGCCACGCTGGCATGCGTCGTGGCGGCGGCGTGCTGGGCACTGAACGCGGTGATCGCGGCCGATACGTTCGGGTACGGCATCAGCCCCGAGCACCTGGCGGAATCTCGCGTCATCGTCGCGCTCGTGCCGCTGGCAGCGTACCTGGCGGTGGCGCGCCGCGACCTGCTCGTACCACCGCGCGCCGCGTGGTCGCCGATCGCGGCGTTCGGCGCATGCATCGTCGCGGTCAACTTCGCGTACTACGTGGCGCTCGAGCGCGTGCCGGTGGGTGTGGCGATCGCGCTGCAGTACACCGCACCGGTCCTGATCCTGGTGGGAGCGGCGGTCATCGCGCGCCGCGCTCCGCGTGGGGCCGCATGGGTGGCCGGCGGCCTGACACTGATCGGTGCAGCGCTCGTGGGCGGCGTCTTCGGACGCGGCACCGCTGCCGGCGACGTTGCCGGCGGGACTGCCGGCCTCGATGGCCTGGGCCTGCTCGCGGGCGCGCTCGCCGCCGTGACGTTCGCCGGATACCTCGTCAGCGCCGAGATCGCCGGTCGGCGCGGCACGCATCCGGTGACGACGCTCTTCGGAGGCTTCGTCGTCGCCACGCTCCTGTGGGCGGTGATCGTGCCACTCTGGAGCTGGCCGTTCCATCTGCTGGCGGATCCGCAGATCGCCGTGCGCGTGCTTTCCATCGGGCTCCTCGGCACGCTGCTGCCCTTTGGCCTGACCGTGGCGGCGCTGCGCATCCTCTCGTCGTCGGTGGCTGGCATCGCGACCACCATGGAGCCGGTCCTGGCGGCTGCGCTGGCATGGCTGCTCCTGGGGCAGCAGCTCGCCCCGGCCCAGCTGCTCGGTGGCGGACTGGTCGTGGGCGGCGTCCTGATCGCGCAGCTGGTGCGCCCCGCGCCGCAGGCGTCGGCCGCGGTCGATGCGGCGCCGTGATGTCGCGCGTCCCGGGCTACTCCTCCAGGAAGTCGAGAACGAGACGGCTGAAGTCTGCCGGCCGCTCCATGGGCGGCAGGTGCGCGACGCGCGGCAGCAGCTCGAAGCGGGCGCCGGGGATGGACCGTGCGATGTGGCGCCCGATGTCCTCGAAGTCCGGCTGGTCGTACTCCCCCACCGCCACCAGCGTCGGCGCGCCGATCTGCCCCAGCTTCAGATGCCGATCCGCGACGAGCCAGCCGCCGTCGGCAGCATCGTTGTCGTAGTCGTATGCACGGCGCTGCATGCTCCAGACCCGCTCCCGCAGCTCCACCGGCAGGGCGTCGGGATCGCGATCCGGACCGTCGAGCCACATCTCGACGCTGATCCATGCGGCCTCGTCGAGATCGCCACGCTCGAAGGCAGCCTCCTCCTCGGCCCAACCGGCCTTGAGCTCGTCGCTCATATCCCAGCCGCCAAGGCCGGGCGACACGACCACGAGCCGATCGATCAGCTCCGGATGGGCGATCGCCATGTCCAGCGCCACGTGACCACCGATCGAGGCCGCGACGACGTGCGCTCGCTCGACGCCCAGCGAATGCAGCAGCTGACGGGCATCGGCGCCGTAGACGAACGAGCCATCCGGCAGCGGTGTCTCACCGTAGCCGCGGAGGTCGAGGCGGATCGTGCGGTATCGGGCCGCGAAGGCGGGCATCACCTCGTCCCACATCCGGCGATCGACGATCCCAGCGTGGATCAGCAAAAGGGGCGGCCCGTCCCCGGCCTCGTCGTAGGCCAGGTCGACGCCGTTGACGCTCAGCGTGGACATCGGGCCACCACCTGCTCGATCTGGACTGACATGCGGTCAGGATACCGATGGCGCGCGCACGGCATCGCCCGTGCATGACACGGCGCACAGGAGGTGCAAACCAATGGGCAACCAGGACCGCGGCGAACCGGACCGGACCCTTGACAGCGTCGAGCAGCTCGAGAAGGCGGACATCCGCAATCCGATCACCGAGGACGCCGAGCTGACCGAGCCCGGCGAAGGATTCGAGCCGGGAGCCGACCAGGCGCCGGACGATCCCGCGCAGGAGGGGCCGGTGCCGCACATCACGCAGATGCCGCGATAGGCGAATCGGACCCTTCTCCGGTGGCCGTGGAGCGCTAGGCTGCGTGGGTGGACCGCCGCGACCCGTACCGCATCCTGGGCGTGCTGCCTGAGGCAGATCCCGACGTGATCCGGGCGGCCTACCGCGTGCTCGCCCGCAAGCTCCATCCCGACAGTCAGGCTGGACCGATGGATCCGGTCACGGATCGGCGCATCAAGGATCTCAATTGGGCCTATGCGCAGGTGCGCGATCCAGAATCGCAGCTGCGGTTCTCGCAGACGCGCGCCGCGGCGGCGCCGCCGACATCAGCCGAGCCGCGCTCACACGGCACGGCGCACCGCGACGCGGAGTACGACGCGACCCGGGCCAAGCTCGACTTCGGTCGCTACGCGGGCTGGACGCTGCGCGATGTCGCGCAGCGCGACATCGAGTACGTGCAGTGGCTTCGGCGCCACGCCTCGGGGGCGCGGTATCGACCGGCGATCGACCAACTGCTCGTGGAGCGACGCAAGACCACCCAGCGATAGCGAATCCCTCGGTTGGTCGGGCTGCCGGCCGAGCGCGCCGGCCGGCAGCCACTGCTCAGGGGTTCCTGCTCAGCTGACGCTGAGCCGAAGCCTGCCGTATTCCGGCGATGCGGCCGGATCGAAGCCCGAGGCATCGAAGCCTCCGACCTGCACGTAGTACGTGACCCCGGCATCGGTCGGGAAGGTGACGATCGCCTGAAGTGTTCGCACCGGCTCGGAGGCCGGTTCGTCGTCGTTGCAGGCGACCTCGGTCAACGTGCCTCCGTCGTCGACGTACACGGCAACCGCCGTGTCGAAGTTGCTCCTCGCCGTGTCGATCGTGATGTCGCCACCGGTTCCGGTCACGGTGTACCACACGGTTCGACCCGCGATCGTGCACGACATCGGCTCCTCGGGCGGAAGTGCCGCCGCGCCGTTGTCCACTCGGATCGCTTGCCCGCCCGCCAGGGCGACTGCCCCGCTGGGCGCGTCGTTCGCCGGGGCCGGGCTCCTGATCTTGGGACCGTTCGGGTTGTGGACCTGATTACGCTGGGAATAGCTGTCCGCGCTGCAGCTCGAGAGGTCGTACGTGACGCCGTTGCCCAGGGTCAAGGTGCCCGAGACGGCGTAGAACGCCTGGCTGACCTTGTAATGCGCGTTCTGCCCGGGACTCACCACGGTCTGGCTGGCGATCACTGTGAACGAGGCATCGAACGATGCCTGCAGCGAGACCGAGCCGTCCTCGGTGCTGATCGTGGTGCTGCCGCTGAAGTGGCGGCTGTTGCCCTGCGTCAGCTCGCCGAATCCGGCTAGCTGCTCGGTCCCCGTGTCGACGAAGACATCGAATCCACCGAAGTCATCGCCGAATCCACTGCTGGTTCCGCCGAAGAGGAACGCCTGGCTGCCGTCGGTGCCTTCGAGGAATTCGCAGCCGAGGTTTGTGAAGGCGAATTCGTTCACGAACGCGTTCGGCGATGTCTGCCATCGGTCGATCTGCTCCTGGATACCGAAGCAGCTGTCGAAGGAGACGTCACCCATGCTCTCCGGTCCATCCACCTCGACGGTGGGTGCCAGCTCCCAATGTAGCCCGACGTCGCGCACCTGCTGGTTGCCGATCCTGTATCGATTGTCGATCGGCGTGGGGTCGCCGGCGTTGTATACCACGGTCAAGGTGGCGAGGTCGCCGTTGGGCTCTGCGATGAAGAAGCCACCGAACCCGTCGTCGACGTAGTCGCCGAGCTCCACCGACACGACGGCACCGAGGTCATCGGCCGAGATGAGGGTGGTGGAGTACACCCCGACGGCGGGCGGTCCCTCGAATGGCGGCAGCGGAGCCGGCCAGAAATCGAGATATGCCTGGACCGTGAAGTCATCGGCGAAGCCGCCGGTGACGGCTGTGCCCAGGTCGTTGGTCTCAGGCTCGCAGTCGAGATGAAGCGAATTGACTTCGAAGGTCGCGGGCGCGGCGGCCGAGACGGCAGCCGCCATGGGCAGCATGAGCGCCAGCGCCATCGGTATGGCAAGCAGGCGACGCATGCGCTGTACAGGCTTGCGTGAGATCGGTCGAGGCAACATGCTTGGGTCCCTCCATTCTGCAGTCAGGCGATGACCGCACCACGCGCAGGCACCTTCGGATCCGGGGCTCGGCCCTTGACGTTCCGCCTGGGCTCTGCAGATCTCAGGGCTTTTGAGACCGATGTGGCCCGATCACGGTGGCACGCGCCCGTCGCATCCGCATCCGGAGAACTACGGAATAATGCTGAAAACGGATGAACCGGCCCTGCCCGGCCGGTCCATCCGTATCCACGCGGCCGTCGCCGCTACCTCTTCGGGTACAGGTGCGCCTGCGTGATGATCGGGCCATCGATGGCACCGGCGCGGATCCGGATCTCGTAGTTGGTGTTTGCCTTGAGTCCCTTCGTCGACAGGTTGTACATGTACTTGCTGTCGATCGGTCGCATCTGCTGGCCAGTATCAGCATTGCTGACGCTTTCGACGATCACCTCGCTGCCGTAGGTATCAATCGTGATCCCCGGGGCCACGGTGATGTAGAGCGTCGGCGCGTTGGTGAGCGCGCCCGTGCAACTGCTTGCGAGCCGAACCTTGACGGGGACGGCGTTCCCGTACTTCACGATGTTCCGCTCGTTCTGCATGATGGGCGCGTCGAACGTCGCGGCGTACACGTCGGCCGACGTTTGGCTACGAAGCTCCTGATCAGTGCCGCCATCATCATCAGTGACGTCAATGGTGACCGAGAGGTTGTAGCAACCCGGGCCGAAGTCCTTCGTGTCGCCCTGGAAGCCGTTCGCCGGCTTTCCGGTGTACGATTCGGTCGCGATGACCGTGACCCCGTTGCGGTACGTGAACGTGACGGTTTCGGTATCGGCCGAGCCCGCATCCGTCCACTGCACCGACGAGGTGACAACGCCGCTCACCGAGTTCAGTGACAAGATCGCCGTCTGGATCACGGGCGGCGTATTCGAGATTGTCACGTTCCGCGTGTACTCGGTCGTGCCGCCGTCCTTGTCCTTGATCGTGCCACGGACGGTCCGGGTGCCGTTGTCGTTCGTCGGGCAGCTTGTCGTGTTGCTTGTGGTGAAGGGGCTGTAGCCGGCAGCCGTACCGCAGCCAAAGGCGTACGTGAACCCAGCGGCCTGGTCGACCGGTGACACATCGGCCCGATCGCTCAGCGAGAGGCTGATCGGCGACCCTTCCGTGACCGGCGTGGAGGCATTGAACGTTGCCGTCGGCGCGGCGTTGGCGACGCTGACGAGCAGCGTGTCGCTGCCGCTGGTGTCGTCATCGTTGACGCTGACGGTCACGGTGTAGGAGCCGTTGTCGGCGTAGGTGTGGCTGAGGCTGAACGTCTTGCCGCTGAGGGCCAGCGCCGCGACGCCCGAGCCGTCGCCGTAGTTGACGGTGGCGCTCCAGCTGTCGGCACCGGAGTCGGTGAACGACCCGGAGCCGCTGAAGGTGTCGCCCTCGGTGATGCTGGCATCGGCGCCGGCGCTGACCGCGGGGGCCACGTTGCCGACGCTGATGCTGAACGTGTCGCTGTCGCTCGCGCCGTCCTTGTCGGTGACGGTCACGCTGACGGTGTAGAGCCCGTCGTTGGCGAACAGGTGCGACTTGTCGACCAGGTCACCCTGGCTGGCGGCGTTGAAGCTGATCGTGCCGCTGTCGCCCCAGTCGACGTCGACCGCCCAGGCCGCGTCGTTGAGGCCGGCATCCACGAAGCTGCCGATGTCGAAGCTCTGCGCCACGCCCTCCAGCGCGCCCTGGTTGGCCGGGGCGTCGACCTGCAGCGCAGTGTAGACCGGCGCGGCGTTGGCGACGCTGACGAGCAGCGTGTCGCTGCTGACACCACCCTTGTCGTCCGTCACCGTGAACGTGAGCGTGTACGTTCCGTTGTCGATCGGCGTGAAGCTGAAGTCCTCAGTGGCGCCGGCAGCCACGGCCTGGCCGCTGGTGGCGTTCACCGACCAGGAGAACGTGTGCGTGTCACTCGCGTCGACATCGCTGAACGTTCCGTGCACGTCAACGAGTGCGCCCTCAGACGCTGCTTGATCTGGGCCGGCATTCACGACGGGAAGGTCGTTGACCCCGCTGACCGTGATCGTGACGGTGGCAACGCCACTGTCCGTCGTGCCGTCATTGGCTTTGTACGTGAACGTGTCAGTGCCGTTGAAGTTCATTGCCGGCGAATAGCTGAAGCTGCCGTCGGCATTGAAAGACAGGTTGCCGTGCGCCGCCGAGCTCACCAGAGCGGCCGAGAGTGAACTGTTTTCGACATCACTGTCGTTGCTCAAGACGCCAGGCGCCGCGATGCTGAGCGTGGTGTCCTCGGCAGTGGAGTACCCGTCGTCCGCAGCGACGGGCGCGTCATTCACGCAATTCACCGTCAGCGTGACGGTGGCGAGATTACTCGTCGCAGTCCCGTCACTCGCGCGGTACGTGAACGAATCGGTCCCGCACGGTACCGGGGAGCGCTCCACGCCCTTTCAGGTCATTACGCAGCCCATTTCAGTAGCTAGATCCGTGGAGTCACGGATGCGCGCCGGCCACGCTGCGATCACAATGAGCGGGTAGCCCGGAGGTCCCATGTCGTCGCCCGCTGTCCATTTGACCGATGCCCAAGAAGAGCGCCTGCAGTTCGTCGATCGCGAAGTCGATGAGGCGATGCAGGAGCTCGAGCGCTGGCTGCGTCGTGCGCCGCCAGATCAACCCGCCACCGCGGTCATGACCGATGACGAACGCCTGCGCTATGACGCGACGCGGGCGCGCCTGCGCGCGCTAAACGCCGAGCGCGAATCGCTCCGCGTACAGCTCTTCGCCGAGCGGACCGAGGAACTGCGACGCCAGCACCTTGCCGCCACGGTCGCCGACCAGGAGCTGGGACGTGCCGCGGCCGCACGTGCATCCAGGAGCCATCACTCGTCCGGCATCGCAGGCACCTTGAAGCGACTCATTGGGCGCGAATGATCGTACGGATCCGGATGCCGTAGACGAATCCGTAGTTCCGCGGATGCGTCGAACGGGCGCGCGTGACGATGATCGACGCGTGACAGCTTCGCGGGCCGCGATCGGCCTTCCCATCGACGAACCGGCGCTCCGCGATGCCGCGCGGGTGTCCGAACGCATCGCCCTCGACGAGGCGGCGGCGGAGGCGGCTCGCGAGGGGTATCGGGTGCACGGCCTGCCGAGGCTGAGTCCGGAGGGTGCCCTTGACCTTGAGCCCGATGAGCTCGTGCACGCCCACCGTCCCGCCGCGCTGCTCGAGCACTCGTCGGCGGATTCGGACTCGCACCGCGAGCCCGGTTTTGGAGCGTTGTGGGTCACCTCTCGGCGCCTCGTCCACGCCGGACCCTCGCCCACGTCGGTGCGGCTCGAAGACATCGACGAGATGGCCGTGGCAGTCGGCCGGCTGCTCCTCGCACGGCTCCGGAACGGGGCGGGACTCGCAATCGAGACCGATCAGCCGCGGCTGCTTCGCGTGGTGCTGGCTGCCGCCATCGAGGTCGCGCGGCAGTCGGAGCGCTAGTTTTCAGGGTACACGTCGCGATATCGTCGCGCCGCCTGTGAGCGGTTCCGAACCTCGAGCTTGCGCAGGATATTCGACACGTGCGACTCGACCGTGCGCGGACTGATCGTGAGCCGGTCGGCGATCTCGCGATCGGTGAGTCCGTCGGAGAGGAGCCGCAGGACCTCTTCCTCGCGGCTGCTCACGTCACGCAACGACGCATGATCAGCACCACCTCGCAGCGCACGCCGGGTTGCGGCGCTCATACCCTCGATCACCGACGCTGCCATGAAGCGCGACATGGCCAGCTCGCCGTGGCCCAGGCCGCGAACCGCCCGTTGCAACGCCTCCGGGCCCAGGTCCTTGGTCAGGTAGCCGATGGCTCCGCTTCGCATCGCCTCGCCGAGGTCGCGCGCGCTGCCCGAGACGGTGAGCATCACGAACTTGGCGCGCGGCAGCTGCGGCCCGAGCTCGCGCAGCAGGCTGAGCCCATCGCCGCCAGGCAAGTCGACGTCCAGGAGCACGACGTCGGGATCGAACCCCGGCACAACGGCCATCGCCTCCGCGGCGCTCGCCGCCTCGCCCACGACCTCGATGTCCGGCGCCATGAGCGCCTGGCGGACGGCCGATCGCACGAGCGCGTGGTCGTCGACGAGGACGACACGCAGCGGCTTCACGCGGCATCTCCGCCGGCGAGCCGGACCTCGACCGTTGTGCCGTCCTGGGGTGCCGAACGGACACGGAGCTCGCCACCGATCAGCTGCACCCGCTCCTCCATGCTCCGCAACCCGTAGCCGCTGGTCCGTGTCGCCGGTTCGAAGCCGCGCCCATTGTCGGTCACCCGAATGGTGGGGGTGGGCCCGTCACTGCGCACCTCCACGCTGATGAGCGTGGCATCCGCATGCCGGCGTACGTTGTTGAGCGCCTCCTGCACGATGCGGAGCACCTCGGCCTGCGCGCGTGCGTCGATCGGCGGGAGGGCACCGTGCGCCACAAATTGTGCTCGGATGCCGAACCGATCGCTGAAATCGTCGACGTAGCGTTCGAGGACCTCGAGCAGCGTGCCCTCCCCAGCCGGGCGCAGTGCCATCACCGCCTGGCGCGCCTCGGCCAGGGCGGAATCGAGGGCGGTCGCCACGTCGGCGGCCAAAGCGTGGGCCTCCTCGTCGGCATCGGTCAGCTGCAGCAGTCTCGACTGCTTGAGCTTGGCGTACCACAAGTCCTGTGCCAGCCCGTCATGGATCTCGCGCGCCAGGCGCGCCCGTTCCTGGAGGGTGGTCTCCGCCAGCTCGAGATCGTGCATGCGCCGCAGCTTGCCGTGCGCCGTGCGGAGGGCAGTCACGTTGATCCGGTTCTCGAGGATGACCCCGATCAAGAGGCCGACAAAGAACAGAACCATGAGCATATCGCCGGTCGTTACCAGCGAGACGAAGGCACCCGGATGGACCGCGGAGTGCACCTGGGCCAAGCTGATCACGACAAGCCCGATGGCGAGGACAGCCTCAGTCGGCGCCCGATGCCGATGGAAGGCGAGGTATGAGAGCGCGGCGGCCAGGAGGAAGGCAACCGCCGGTGCGAGCTGCCCGACGAGGTAGAGCACCGATACGCCGCTCGGCGGCAGCGTGGGACGCGCTTCGAGGGCGCGCAGGGCGGCCGGCTCGATCAGCTGCGGCAGCGCTGGCGAGGCGGCGGCGACGGCCGCGAGTCCAAGCACGGCCAGGGCCGGGGCGACAAAGATGACCCACGGCATGCGGCTGCCGCTCCCGGTTCCCTGCAGCGCGGTCATGCCACCGAGCACCAGCAGGACCGACGCGACCGAGCGCGCGAGGATGCCGACCACCAGGGGCCACTGGCCCGGCGCGGAGAGGCTGAGACCTGTGGCGCCGTCCAGTCGCAGGACGCTCAGCGCCAGGGTGAGGCCGCTCGCGGCGCCCAGGACGAGGAAGGCCCCGGCTCGATACAGCTGCGCGGATCGCCGTTCGACGCGAAAACGTCCCCAGCTCAGGAGCGCGACGGCGCCCGCGATGACCATGGCGAGCGTGGTGATGAGCGTGTCGAGCGCCGGGTTGACCAGCGTCGGCGGGAGCCGCGGGTCGAGCATGACCAGCAGGGTGAGCGCGGCGAACAGTGCGAGGCCGGCGACGACGGCAGGCTCGATCCAGCCACTCGCCACCCGCCGGGCAGTGGTGGGCACGTGCCATTGTGACACCCGTGTCCAGCCGGGCCGGGTTAACCACCGAGGAGCGAGAGCATCTCCTCGTGCAGAATGCCGTTCGTGGCCAGCACGGTCGGACCACTCCAGGACGGGCGCCCCTCGAGATCGGTCATGCGCCCGCCGGCCTCGGTGACGATGGCATACGGTGCGGCAAGGTCCCAGATCGTCGGCCCAACCTCGACCATCGCCTCCGCCGCGCCCTGTGCGACGAGCGTGTAGCCCCAGAAGTCGCCGAAGCCGCGATCGCGCCACGACGCGTTCACGGCCCGATGCAGCCCATCACCCATGCCCGCCCCGTCCATCGCGCGCAGCGAGGAGGAGATGACCTGCGCCTCGCTCATCGTCGCGATGCGCGAGACGCCCATCGGACGTTCGTCGTTCGCGGTCCGAATCCGCGCTCCCCCGCCGGCGGTTGCGGCCCAGCGCGTCCCGAGGGCCGGCGCCGAGGCGGCACCGAGCACCAGTTGGCCGTCCCGCTCGAGCGCGACGAGCGTTGCCCAGATCGGGATGCCGCGCACGAAGTTGTGCGTGCCGTCGATCGGATCGATGATCCAGCGCGTCTCGCCGTCGCCGGGCTCGGTTCCGAACTCCTCGCCCACGATGCCGTGCGTCGGGAACTCGGCCAGGATCCGCTCGCGCAGCCGAGTCTCGACGCCGGTGTCGGCCTGCGTGACGAGGGTGCGGTCGTGCTTGGCGGTGATCGTCAGCTCACCGCGGAAGAGCTCGGTGGCGATGGCATCGGTCTCGTCGAGAAGCGCGTGGGTGAACTGCAGGAGCGCGTCGAGATTGGGCACCCGGGCAGTCTACGATGCCGCGATGGATGAGCGACCCGACTCCCGCCTGGCGCAGCTGGCCGAAGCCTACTGGGAGGCCAGGCTCGATGCGGATCCGTTGACCGCGACCGCGATCGGTGACCGACGCCGCGACGATCGCCTGCCCGACATCACGCCCGATGGCCGTGTGCGCCGCTGCGCACAGCTGACCGATATGGCGGCCACGGCGACGACGCTCGATGATGGGGCGCTGTCCGGCACGGACCGCATCACGCTCGAGGCGCTGCGCGAGTCGCTCACGACCGATCTCGCCTTCGTCGACGCCGAGCTGAACGACATGACCGTCGATCCGCTCGAAGGCCCGCAGGTGGCGCTGCTCAACGTGCCGTCGTACCAGCCGCTGGCCTCGGCCGAGCAGGCGGACGCCTATGCGCGGCGTGTCGAGGCCATGGGGTCCCAGGTCGACGATCATGCCGCCAACCTGCGCCGCGGACTGGCCGCCGGCCGCGTGAGCGTTGCCGTGCTCGTCGAGCGGGTGATCGCCGAGCTCGACATGTTGCTCGCGCGGCCGGCCGGCGAATGGCCGCTGGCGACCCACGCGGCGGAGGATGGCGCGCTGCGCGTGCGGCTTGAGCAATCCATCCTTGATGGGCTGACGCCGGCGTTCGAGCGCTATCGCACCTGCCTGGTCAACGAGATCCTGCCGGCCAGCCGCGACGAGGGTCACCCCGGCCTGGGTCACGTGCCGAACGGCGCGGCATCGTACCGGGCGCTGGTTCGCGGCTATACGACGATCGAGGCGACGCCCGAGGAGCTGCACGAGCTGGGGCGCCAGGAAGTCGAGCGAATCGACACAGAGCTCCGTGACCTGGGCGCTCGGCTGCTCGGCACAGACACCCTCCAGGAAACGCTGCGCGCGCTGCGATCCGACCCCGAGCTGCATTTCGCCGCACGCGAAGAGGTGGCCGCCGTGGCGGAGGCGTCGTTGCGTCGCGCGGAAGCCGCGGTGTCGGCCTGGTTCGGACGCCTGCCGAGCTCGCCATGCGAGGTGGTGCGCATGCAGCCGCACGAAGAGGCGCACTCGACGATCGCCTACTACCGCGATCCGGCAGCCGATGGCAGCCGCGCCGGCCAGTACTGGATCAACACCTCGGAGCCCGCGACCCGGCCGCGGTACGAGGCAGAGGCGCTCGCCTTCCACGAGTCGGTGCCCGGTCACCACCTGCAGGTGGCGCTGGCCCAGGAGATCGAGGGCCTGCCGGCCTTCCGCCGCCACTCGCTGGTCACCGCCTACGTCGAGGGCTGGGGCCTGTACAGCGAGCGGCTGGCGGGCGAGATGGGCCTCTACTCGGGCGACCTCGACCGCTTCGGCATCGCCTCGTTCGACGCGTGGCGCGCGTGCCGGCTCGTCGTCGACACCGGCATGCACGCCCTCGGCTGGAGTCGACCGCAGGCGATCGCGTTCATGACCGAGCACACCGCGCTCGGCGAGAACAACATCGCCAACGAGGTGGACCGATATATTGCCTGGCCCGGACAGGCACTGGCCTACAAGGTCGGGCAGCTCGAGCTGCTACGGCTACGGACCGAGGCCCGTGAGCGGCAGGGCGATCGCTTCGACATCCGCGCCTTCCACGACGCGGTGCTCGACGGCGGCGCGCTGCCGCTCCCGGTGCTGCGACAGGTCGTCGAGGCGCGCCTGCCGTGACGGCATCCCACGTGCGTCAGCGCCGGGCATGAGACTCGCGGTGCAGCGCTGGCCCGACACGCTCGACGCTGCCGCGCCAACGGTCCTGCTGGTCCATGGCATCACGGCGTCGAGCGGAACGTGGTGGCGTGTCGCGCCCGCGCTGGTCGACGCGGGCTGGCAGGTGCTGGCCGTCGACCTGGCGCTGCCACGGTGCCTCGGGCTGCGAGCCATTGCTCGGCGTGCGCGACGTGGCGGATGATGTTGCGGAGACGCTCGTCGCGGAGCTGGGCCGCGCCCACGTCGATGTGGCGTGGGGCCACTCCCTGGGCGGCCGCACGATCATGCAGCTGCTCAACTCGATCCCCGGTGCCGCGAACCGCGCGGTGATCGAGGATCCACCCGGACGGCTGACCGGACTCGAGGAGCGTGCGACGAACTGGCGTCGCGAGGTGGAGCTCGCCCGCAGCGACCCGCTCGCCTTCGCGGCCGAGCAGCGCGAGGCGAACCCAATGTGGGACGAGCGCGACATCCAGCACAACGTGGCGAGCGTCGCCGCCTGCCGCATCGAGCCGGTCACCGACGCGCTCGATGCGGGACTGAGCGAAACCGCGATCGAGCTGGCGCCCGGCATCCACGTGCCGACGCTGCTTGTCGTTGCGGCGCACGGCTCGGGGCTCCCCGAGCCGGACCGCTCCGAGACCATCGCCGCGCTGCCGTCAGGCTCGAAGCTCGTCGAGCTTCCCGGCGGCCACACGCTGCATCGCGACGTCCCCGACGCGTACCTGGCCACGATCCTGGGCTGGTTGGGCGCGCCACGCTCCGAGTGAGCCTCAGGTGCGCTCGTGGGTCGGCATCAATGGCAGGAGCGTGGTGCCGAGCGCGCTGATCGCCGAAGTGGATCTCGATGTCAGCCGCCAGACGTCACCGACCGGTCGCGTCGAGCTGGCGGCGCAGCTCCTCGTTCACGAGGCGCGCATCGGCACGTCCGGCCGTGCGCTTCATGACCTGCCCGACAAGGAATCCGTACAGCTGCTGCTTGCCGGCGCGGTACTCCGCCACCTGCGACGGGAACTCGGCGAGCACCGTCTCCACTTCCTGACCGATGGCTCCCAGGTCGCTGACGGACCCCAGCCCCTCGGCCTCGATCACCGCATGCGGCGACTCGCCACTCTCGAAGACGCGCACCAGCACCGCCTTGGCGTTCGTCGCCGAGACGCGACCTGCCTCCACCTCGGCGATGAGCTCGGCGAGGCCGTTGGGACGCAGCCCGATGTCGTCGGCCCGCAGGCCGTCGGCCGCGTGGCGATTCAGGAGGCGGCTCAGCTCGCCGCTGACCCAGTTGGCCGCGACCTTCGGCACGATGCCGGCCGCCACGACGCCCTCGTAGTAATCGGCCAGCGCCACGTCAGCGGTCAGCACGCCGGCGTCGTAGGTCGAGAGTCCCATCTCGGCCTCGTAGCGCGCGCGACGCGCCGCCGGCAGCTCGGCCAGCGACGAGCGGACGTGCGAGACCCAGGATTCCGACGGGCGCAGCGGCGGCAGGTCCGGCTCGGGGAAGTAGCGGTAGTCGTTCGCCTCCTCCTTGCTGCGCTGCGGAATCGTGCGGCCGTGCGTCTCGTCCCAGCCGCGCGTCTCCTGGAAGAGTGGCTCACCCCGCTCGAGCGCCTCGGCGTGGCGATCTACCTCGTATGCCATCGCACGCTCCAGGCTGCGGAAGCTGTTGAGGTTCTTGACCTCGACCTTCGTGCCGAGGCGCTCCTCGCCCATCGGCCTGATGCTGACGTTACCCTCGATCCGCATCGAGCCGGTGTCCATGTCGCCGTCGCTGGCGCCGATGTGGCGCAGGATGTCGCGCAGCGTCTCGCCGTAGGCGCGCGCCTGGGCCGGCGAGCGGATATCGGGCTCGGTGACGATCTCCATGAGCGGGATCCCGGCGCGGTTGAAGTCGACCAGCGTGTGCCCGCGGCCGCCATGCTGCATGCGAGCCGTGTCTTCCTCGAGGTGGGCGCGGGTGATGCCAACGGTGACATCGGTCCCTTCGGAGGCGACCGGGACGACAAGCCGCCCATTGCTCGTGAGCGGGAGCGCGTACTGGCTGATCTGGTAGCCCTTGGGCAGGTCCGGATAGAAGTAGTTCTTGCGCTCGAAGCGCACCGCCACGGTCTCGACGCGACAGCTGAGCGCGAGGCCGGTGAGCATGACGAGCTCGACCGCGCGGCGGTTGATGACCGGCAGCGTGCCGGGCAGGCCCATGCAGACCGGGCAGACGCGCGTGTTCGGCTCATCGGGAACGTCCGGCGCTGCCGCCGTGGGGCAGCCACAGAACATCTTCGAGACGGTGCGCAGTTGTGCATGCACCTCGATGCCGATGACCGTCTCGTATCGCGTGCCGATCGCCATGCGCCGATTGTATGCTGCGCGACGATGAAGATCGGCGAGTGGGACAACCTGGGCCGAGCCCGCGCGCTCGTGCAGCGCCAGATCGGCGAGCTCGCTGCCGCCGAGTACGCGGCACACGTCACGGTCCATCCCGACAACGGGCGGGTGCGCATCCTGGTGGCGACCGATATCGGCCTGCTCGACTATTCGTATGCGCCGGCGGGGGCCGATCCAGAGGCCGCGTGGTTCCTGCGCGGCTCGATCGTGCGCTGGGCCAGCGTTCGCGGGCTTCGGCTCCAGACCGATGCCCAGCTCGGCGAGGACGGCGCTGAATCGCGCGAGGTGTGGCACCTGCTGGCGAGCGACCCCAAGATCGAGCTGAAGGCCGAGTCCGATGCCGGCGACCGATCGGTCGATGCGCTGCTGGCCTTCGCGCGGGCCTGCATGCAGTACGCCGGCTAGGCGCTACCCGGGGATCGTCTGCGCCGCGGGCCGCCGTGCGGTGAGGTAGATCGCGCCAAAGGGAATGACATAGGCGCCGTTCTCGTCGCGCGGGGTCGCGGCGAGCATCGCCACGGTGAGCGCCTCGTGCTCCTCGTCGCTCCAGTCGCGGGTCGCCTCGGCACGCGAGCCGATGCGGCGCCAGGTACGGAACAGCTCCTCTGAACCGAGGCGGATGACCAGCGAGGGATCGGCCTCCGTCGCCACATCGGCCCAGCCGGCGGCCTCCGCGACGGCACGGAGCTGGTCCGGCCCGAGATAGCGGCCACTGGTATCGATCCCGGTCCGCTCGTAGATGTGCGCGTACAGGGCACTCGGCGTGACTTCGAGCGGACCTGGCCCCGACAGCGAGACGCGTCCGCCGGGACGCGTGACGCGCAGCCACTCCCGCAGGGCGGTCTCGCGATCCCGCGCGAAATGCAGCGCGTGCGAGGAGACGACGACATCGAACGAGGCGTCCTCGAAGGTGAGCGCGGTGAAATCCATCGCTTCGAACGTCGCACCGGGGACGTTGTGACGCGCCAGTTCGAGCATGCCCGGTGCACCGTCGATGCCCACCACCGTGCGTCCCTCGCCGACCGCCGCGGCGGCAGCCGATCCGGTCCCGGTGCCGACGTCGAGCACCTGCTGGTTCGGCCGCAGTGCCGCCCGTGCGACGACCCGCTGCGCGACGGGAAGCAGCGTCCGGGCGATCGTGGCCTCGTAGCCGCGCGCGCCGGCATCGAACGACTCCGACGATCGCGGGACCGTCACGCTTCTCCTCCGCCGTCAGCGACCGTGATGAGCGCGTCGATCGCCTGTTCGCCGCTCCACATGGCAGTGACGCCACGATCGAGGAGCATCTGGGCACCGGCACCGACGAACGTCACGCCCTCGGCGGCACGCATCGCCATCAGCACGAAGAGGCGCGGGCGCAGCGCCGATGCGACCTCGGCGCCGGGGAGCTGCCGCGCCCAGCCGCCATCCCCCACCCGTTCCACCAGGGACGCGGCGAGGAGCGTGAGGTCGCCGTCACCGAGCGTATAGGCCAGATAGCGGATCGGCAGTCGCTGGCCGGATCGCGGCTCGACGAAGGAAGCGATCTGGCCGAACGTGGCGAGTTGCATCGTCAGGCGCGGTGCCGCGCCACGAAACGCTCGATGCGATCCATCGCCTCCACGATCTCCTCGTACGCGGTCGCGTAGCAGGCGCGCACGTGACCGGTCCCCGACGCGCCGAAGGCGCGTCCCGGAACGACGGCAACGCGCTCCTCGCTCAGCAGCTGCTGGGCGAACGTCTCGTCATCGAGCCCGGTGGCATCCGTCACGTTGGGGAAGCAGTAGAAGGCGCCGCGCGGCTCGAAGCAGCGCAGGCCGATCTCGTTGAAGCGCCGGGTCATCAGCTGCCGTCGGCGGTCGTACTCGTCATGCATCTGGCGCACGAACGGCTCACCGTTGCGCAGCGCCTCGATCGCCGCGTACTGCGCCGAGGTAGGCGCGCACATGATCCCGTACTGGTGCACCTTGGCGATCCCCGTCATGAGCTCCTCGGGAGCGGCGACATAGCCGATGCGCCAGCCCGTCATCGCGTAGGCCTTGCTGAAGCCGTTGACGAGGATCGTCCGTTCGCGCATCCCCGGCAGGGCGCTGAAGGCGACGTGCTCGTGTCCGCCGTACACGAGGCGGTCGTAGATCTCGTCGGTCAGGACCACGAGCTCGTGGCGCACCACGACCTGTGCGATGGCCCGCAGCTCGTCGACGTCCAGGACCGCCCCGGTCGGATTCGAGGGATACGACAGGAAGAGTGCCTTGGTGCGCGGCGTGACGGCCGCTTCGACCATCTGCGCAGTGAGTCGGAAATCGGTCGCCGCAGTGGTGCTGATCGGCACCGGTACGCCACCGGCCAGCTGCACGCAGGGTGCGTACGACACGAAACACGGCTCGTGATAGATGACCTCGTCGCCCGGATCGAGAATCGCACGCAGCGAGGCATCGACCGCCTCGCTGGCGCCGACGGTGATGATCAGCTCGGAGCGCGGATCGTAGGCGACGCCGTAGCGATGCTCGATCCCCTGGCTGATGAGCTGCCGCAGCTCTATGATCCCGCCGTTGGCGGTGTAGTGCGTCTCACCGCGCTCAAGGCTCTCGATCGCGGCACGGGTGATCGGGTCGGGGGTTGTGAAGTCAGGCTCGCCGATGGTGAGGCTGATGACGTCGGTCATCTCGGCCAGCATGTCGAAGAAGCGGCGGATGCCCGACGGCGGCATTGACCGCACGGTGGTGTTGAGGAGCGCGGCGCCGGTCCGGGCCGCTCGTTGCGTCGTCATCAGGCGGCTAAGTGTAGTGGTCGGGTCAGCCGCCCGTGCTGCGTGGCGCTACGCGTTGTCGGCGCGAAGGGCGACCTGGAAGACCGGGGCCGGCGCGCTGTCGTCGATCGCCACGGCTTCGACGCCCACGACGTGGACGTGCCCGGCGATCTCGCGGTTCAGCCAGCGCACGCTGTCGAGGTGCTCGTCGCGCGCCCTGGCGCAGACCCAGATTGCGGTTTTCGCACCGCTGGCCACGATCTGACGCATGAGCAGCCCGAAGGTGCGGTCACTGCTCGCGCCGAGCTCGACGACGATGCGCACCGGATTGCCTTCCGGATCGACGGCGATCACCGTGGCCGGTGGCGGCGCCTCGCCGGTCTTGAGCGTCAGCGCCAGGTCGAGCCGCGTGCCGATCTCATCGAGATGCTGGCCGAGCCAGATGGCAAAGTCCTCGCTGCGCCACAGCTCGACCGGGTCCACGTGGCGCAACGTCCCGATCGGCAGTCCGGCGCGTGGCGCGGCCGGCGCGACCGGCTTCGGCGCTGCACTCGGCGCGGCAGGAACGGGGGTCGCTGCCGGCGCGTCGGGCTCGCTGGGCCAGGGCGCGTTGCGGACGTCGACGGTCTGGGCGGGAACGGACACGGGCCACCTGCCGATACGAACGGATGAGGAGCAGAGTGTCGCGCGATCGGACGCTCCCGCACAGGCGTACCTTGGAGGCGCGGACGTAGCCCCATCGGTACGTTGGGCGTGGTCAATCAGTGCGCCTCGTACAGCTGCTCGCCGGCCTCGATGGCGATCGACAGGCGGTTCTGCGGCGGTGGCAGCGGACAGGTGGCGTACGGGCTGAAGACGCACGGCGGGTTGTAGACGCGGTTGAAGTCGATCCAGAGCGTGTCATCCGCCTCCGGTGCCGCGGTGTACAGGAAGCGGCCGCCGCCGTATGTCGTCCCACCGTTCGTCGCGTCACCGAAGATGAGCCACAGCTCGCCGGCAGCCCCGCCCTCGAGCGCGTCGAGGCGCAGCTCCCGCCCGTCGACGTTGAAGACCACGCTCCCCGGGGACGCTTCGTCGGTCACCTCGCCGAGCACGTCCGGCACCCGGATCATCCGGTCACCGGCGCGCGTCAGCCGCGCCCGGACGCGCCACGTTGTATCGACGGGATAGTGGGGAATGCCTGCGAAGGTGCGGCGTTGTGCGGCCTCGGTGTCCCATGTCCGCAGCGCCAACCGCTCGCCGCGCCGGATGAGGCACAGCCGCAGCTGCCCCAGCTCGAGCATCGTGGGTTCGCCATCCTCGTCGCTCATCATGGGAATTGCCGTCTCGCCCGCGATCTCGCCCTCGGCCACGGCCCGGCCACCGGTCAGCGTGATCGTTCCCGCGGCGGCGGGACCGCCGGGCAGGACGATGTCGGCGGCGGCATCGGTCCCCAGGCTGTTCAGGCCGGGATGGAGCCAATCGAGGCCGGCGAGCGTCAGCCAGCCGATATCGCGCCGCAGGGCGGCGTAGCGCTGCCGACGCCACGCCTCCACGGCAGCCGCGTGGGACGGGTCGGCGTTCATGGCAGCGGTCAGCCCGCGGGCAGGAAGATCAGCGTCGGGGCGGTCCGAGGCCCGACCCGAACGTAGGTCGCCGCACCATGGCTGATCGGATTGCGCGCGACAGTCCTGCCGGCGCTCGTCGTGCCGTCGAGCGCCACGGCGATCGGTCCTTCGCCGAATCGGGCCAGGCAGGCCGCCGTGTAGCCCTCGCCGGCCGGCTCGGCCAGCACGAGCACGCCGTGGTCGATGCGCAGGCGCCGGCATCGGGAGCCAAGGATCTCGTCGTCCCCGATATCGTGCCAGTCGGAGCCGAGCGCCGGCGCCAGGTCCTCCGCCGCGCGCGCCGCGTCGAGAGTCGCGAGAACCAGGCCACGTGGCGCCTCGGTCCAATCGTCGATCGGTCGCGGAAAGAGGCCGTAACGAGCGTCATCGGGCTCTGGCAGGTCGAGGAGCTGCGTCGCTGCGCCTCGCACGCCCCACCACAGGATGCGCGGCTCATCGCCCGGCTCCGCGTAGAGCCATTGCGGGAACTGCTGCGCGCCGCCCTCGCGCAGGACGCGGCTCAGCACACCCTGGTCGGGCACCGCGATTCGGACGTGGCTGATCTCGACCATGTGCCGAGTCTAGCCGCAGGACGGAGGGGCGGCGCGGCGGTGGCTGGACAGGTGGCAACGAGAGGCGGCCGGTCCACATCGGACCGGCCGCCTGTCACCCAGCGGGAACGGGGTAGCTTCAGCGGTCGACGCCCTGCAGCGGGCCGTGCCCGGCGGGACGCTCAGCCGTGGACGAGCCAAGCGACGCTCCACCGCCCACGAGGCCGCCATCGACGCCTTCGAGGAGGCCGCTGCGCGCCGGCATCCCGGTCGCCGGATCGATGCCGCTCACCTGGGTCGTCACCGCGGCCGCCGCGCCGGCGACGCCGCCCTCGACACCTTCAAGCAGGCCGCTGCGCGCCGGCATCCCGGTCGCCGGATCGATGCCGCTCGCCTGGGTCGTCGCCGCGGCCGCCGCGCCGGCAGCCGGTGCGGTGACGATGTCGACACCTTCGAGCATGCCGTGGCCGGCAGGCCGCTGGTAGACCGCCGTATTGGCCGGGAAGGTCACGTCCGACGCCGCCGGCATGTTGGCGACCGCGACCGCACCGATCGAGCCGATCGCGATCGTTCCGGTCAGCAGGCCGACGGTCATGAGGCGCCGGCGGAACCGGTCAGCATCGGCCGTCGTGGGGAAGTGCACGCTGATGGCGTGCCCCTCGGTGTCATCATCGTCGAGGCTGACCCGGACGTTGATCGAGCGCTCGACGCCGGCCAGGGCGTGGCCGGCGACATCGGTCTCGTCGACCGGTGCGATCTGCACACCCACGAACCGCTGATCGCCGGACCGAAGCCGGGCATTGAGCCGCTGCTCCGTCGCGGCGTCGGGGAACGCCATGGAGACGACCTGGTCCAGGTCGCCGATCGTGAGGGTGTAGCCCTCTGCTGCGGATGTCATCGCCGTGGGCCTCCTGTGCGTTTCGTCGACCTGTTCATAGGGCCGCGATCACCGTGAGACGGATGCTGGCCTCGTCCCACTCGGTCGCCTAGTGGATGTCCGACCCGCCCACTGTCAAATTCACGACGCGAGTGGTGTCAGTCGTGCGCGGTCGGCGGCCGCAGCGCTGCGAACCCGGCGCTGCGTTCGTAGGCGTCGGCCACGCGCAGGATCGTCGCCTCGTCGAAGGCGCGACCGATGACCTGCAGGCCCACCGGCAGACCGTCGGCGAGGCCGCACGGCACGCTGACGCCCGGCAGCCCGGCGATGTTGACCGGCAGCGTGCACGCGTCGTTGAGGTACATCAGCAGCGGATCGTCGACCTTGGCGCCGATGGGAAATGCGACGCTGGGCGAGGTGGGCGCCACGAGGGCGTCGACATCGGCCAGGACGCGGTCGAACTCGTCCTTGATGAGGGTGCGGACCTGCTGCGCCTTCACGTAGTACGCGTCGTAGTAGCCGGCAGAGAGGGCGTAGGTGCCGAGCATGATGCGGCGCTTGACCTCGGGCCCAAAGCCCTCGCCCCGTGAGCGCAGGTAGTTCTCCATCAGGTCGTCGGCACCGGCCGCGTACCCAAAGCGCACGCCGTCATAGCGAGCCAGGTTCGCGCTCGCCTCCGCCGGGGCGATGATGTAGTACGTGGCCAGGCCCTGGTCGGTCGAGGGCAGGCTCACTTCCACGATCTCCGCTCCCAGGCTCGCGAGATGATCAATCGCGGCACGGACGGCGCTTGCCACGCCCGGTTCCATGCCCTCGACGAAGTACTCGCGCGGCACGCCCAGGCGCAATCCTCGGATCTCGCCGCTGAGCGCGGCGCGGTAATCCGGCACGTCGACCGCCATGCTCGTCGAGTCGCGCGGATCGTGACCGGCCAGCGCGCCGAGCACCGTGGCGCAGTCGCGCACCGAGCGCGTGAACGGCCCGCACTGGTCGAGGCTCGAGGCGAACGCGATCATGCCATAGCGGCTCACCCGGCCATAGGTCGGCTTGAGACCGATGGTGCCGGTCAACGACGCCGGCTGGCGGATGCTGCCACCGGTATCGGTGCCGGTGGCGAAAAAGGCCTGGCCCGCGGCCACTGAAGCGGCCGACCCGCCCGATGAGCCACCCGGGACCGTCGCCTCGTCCCACGGGTTGCGCACCTGGCCGTATGCGCTGTTCTCGTTGCTCGAGCCCATCGCGAACTCGTCGCAATTCGTCTTCCCCAGGAGGATCGCACCGGCGGCGGCGAGACGGTCCTGCGCGTCGCTCGCATACGGCGACCGATAGCCCTCCAGGATCCGGCTGCCCGCGGTCGTCGGCAGCGCGCCCTCGATGGGCAGGCCGGCATCATCGAGCGCGCGGGTGACGAAGATGTCCTTGAGCGCGTACGGGATCCCGAGCAGCGGCCGCTCGTCGCCCTCGCCCAGCGCGGCGTCGGCGGCATCCGCCGCTTCGAGGGCAACGTGGCGCCCCAGCGCGAGGAACGTGTTGAGCCGATCGCCGTCGCGCTCGATGCGCGACAGGCAGGCCTCGGTCAGCTCGCGGCTGCTGACCTCGCGTGCGCGCAGCAGCGCACCGACCTCGTCGATCGTCCGATCGGCGAGCGGCAGCGGGTCGCTCATCGCCCCTCCTCGAGAACGACCGGCACGCGAAGCATCGGGCCCTCTCGGAGCGGTGCGTTGGCGAGCGCCGCGTCACGCGCCATGGGCGGCCGAACCTCGTCCTCGCGCATGACATTCTCGAGCGTAATGACCTGCGCGGTCGGGCTGACCTGGCTGGTGTCCACATCGGTCAGCTGCGCAATCGTCTCGAGGATGTGCGACAGCTGGACCTGCATGCGATCGATCTCGTCATCGGTCAGGCCCAGCCGCGCGAGACGCGCGACGTGCTCGACATCCTCTCGGCTGATCATGGTTGCGATGGTAGCGCAGGGTCGGGTCTGGCAGCATAAGCAGCAATGATTCACGACGAACCGCGCGTACATGCCATCCCGATCCGCGGTGGGCGAATCGAGGCACTCGCATTGCCGGGGGGCCCGGGCCTGCCGCTCCTGGTGCTGGGCGGCGTCGAGACCGGCCTTCGCCCGCTGGCGGGCACCGAATCGGTCCTGCTGCGACGTTGGGCTGGCCGGCGGCGAGCGCGGACCGTCGTCGTCATCGGGCGCCCATTGCCCGCGGACCCCGCCGACGCCGAGCGGCTGATGTACCCGCGCGTCGCCGCTGATGCGGTGAGCGGCGCCGTGGCCGAGCTCGGACGCGCCGTGGCGATCGAGGCTGAGTCGGGCGGCGGCCGCATCTCGCTCTGGCTGACAGTCGACCATCCGGAGCTCGTGTCGCGACTGGTGCTCGCCGCGGTCTCGTCCGAGACCCCGCCCGGCTCGCCGATGGCGGAGCGCATGACATCGTGGATCGAGCTTGCCAGCGCGAACCGATGGGGCGAGTTCTTCAACCGCATGGCGGTGCAGATGAAGCCGGCAGGCAGCGCGACGGCCGAGGCATTCGCAGTCGCGGCACGGCTCCAGCCGAAGCCGGCGACCCCAGAGCGGTTCCTGGGTGAACTGCGTGCCACCCTGGACCCCAGCTCGTTCGTCACCGATCGGCTCGGCGAGATCGACGTGCCGGTCCTCGTCCTCGCAGGCGGCCAGGACCAGGTCGTGCCGCTGGCATCCACGCGCCTCGTGGCCGAGCGCATTCCGGGGGCACGGCTGGAGATCGATCCGGACTGCGGTCACACGGTCCGCAGCTCGTTCACCGGGTACGACGATCTCGTCGAAAGCTTCCTCGCCGCGGGCGACTGACCGGCGTTTGGTCGATCCGGCGCGTATGGTGGCGTTGTCGGCGGGAATGAACCCGCATCAAGCAGCATGAGGTTGCCCATGGCGGATGCGCGCGTCGAGACGAGGAGCTTTGACGACCCGGACGAGACGCTCTCGTTTCCCAGCGGATCGGCGAGCACGGTGCGCCTCGGCGACCTGACCATCGGCCGACTCGTGCTCGAACCGGGGTGGAGATGGTCCGACCAGGTGAAGCCGGTCGCCGGGACGCAGAGCTGTCAGTTCCGCCATGTCGGCGTGGGGCTATCGGGCGCCGGCATGGTCATCATGGATGACGGAACGAAAACCGAGATTCACGCCGGCGAGGTCTTCGACATCCCGCCCGGCCATGACCAGTGGGTCATCGGCAACGAGCCTTCCGTCTCCATCATCTGGGGCGGCTGGCGCGGCTGGGGCAAGCCGCCGGTCGGCGACCGGATCCTGACCACGATGCTCATGACCGACATCGCCGGCTCCACCAAGCGTGCCGCGCAGCTGGGCGATTCGGCCTGGGACCAGCTCCTCGAGCAGCACAATGGCCGCGTGCGCGAGGTGCTCGATCGCCATCGGGGCGTGGAGATCGACACGACCGGCGACGGATTCCTCGCCATGTTCGACGGTGCGGCGCGAGCGGTTCTCGCAGCGGTGGAGATCCGCGGCGCGCTCCGCGAGCTTGATCTCGAGGTGCGCGCCAGGATTCACACCGGCGAAGTCGAGGTCGTGCCGGGCAACGTCCGCGGCATCGCGGTGCACGAGACGGCACGCATCATGGCCCTCGCCTCCGGCGGCGACATCTTCGTGTCGAGCACCACGCGCGAGTTGGCGGGCGGCGCCGGGCTCTCGTTCGAGGACCGCGGCGAGCACCAGCTGAAGGGTATCCCGGCTCCCCGCCGAGTCTTCGCGCTGGTCTGAGCTGCGCCGCTGGCTACCCGCTGAGCAGGGCGCGCAAGCCGTCCTCGTCGAGCACTGGCACCCCCAGCGACTCCGCCTTCGCCAGCTTGCTGCCCGCCTTCTCGCCGGCGACCAGGTAGTCGGTCTTCGCACTGACCGATGACGCCGCCTTTCCGCCCGCAGCTCGAATCGCCTCCTCAGCCTGCTCGCGGCTGAAGCGCGGCAGCGTGCCGGTCACGACGAGCGTTTTGCCGCTCAGCGGACCCTCCGTCGCTGCGAGCGTTGCAACGGCCTCCGGCGCCTCGGCCACCATGCCCGCCTCCACGAGCCGGTGCAGCGTGTCGCGCGTGACGTCGTCGGCGAAGTAGCGCGCCACCGATTCGGCCACGACCTGCCCGATGCCGTACACCGCGGTGAGCTCTGCAACGGTCGCGTCGCGCAGCCGGTCGATCACCCGGCGAGTCCAGGTCGCCGCGTCTTCGTTCTCGGCGCGGGGCACCTCGGTGCTGAGCCAGGTCGCCAGGTCCGTCGCCGTCTGCCAGCCGATGTGGCGGATGCCGAGCGCGTTCAGGATCCGCCCAAGAGGCCGGATCCGCGCCGCCTGGATCGAGGCGAAGAGGTTCTCCGCACTCTTGCGGCCAAGCCGCTCCAGGCCCTCGAGCGCCTCGACGTCGAGGCGAAAGATGTCCGCCGGCTCGCGCACCAGCTCACGCTCGGCGAGCTGCACCATGATCTTCTCGCCCAGCCCGTCGATGTCGACGCCACCCCGGCCGGCGAAGTGCAGCAGCCCGCCGATGCGCTGCGCCGGGCAGAACGGATTTGGACAACGCGTGACGACCTCCCCCTCCTCGCGCACGACGTCGGTCCCGCACACCGGGCACTGACGCGGCATCTCCCACAAGGCCTCGCTGCCGTCGCGGGCGCCAACGACCGCGCTCACGACCTCGGGGATGACGTCGCCCGCGCGCTGCAGCACGATGGTGTCGCCGACACGCAGGTCCTTGCGCCGGATCTCGTCGATGTTGTGCAGCGTGGCATTTCGCACCGTGGTGCCGCCAACGAGGACCGGCGTGACGTGCGCGACCGGGGTCAGCGCTCCGGTGCGCCCGACGTAGACGTCGATCGCCTCGAGCTTCGTGGTGACCTGCTGCGCCGGGAACTTGTACGCGGTTGCCCAGCGTGGCGCGCGAGCCACGAAACCCAGCCGCGCCTGCTCGGCGAGCGCATCGACCTTGATCACGATGCCATCGGTCTCGTAGTCAAGCTCGCGACGTGCGTCCGCCCATTCGTCGACGTAGGCGATCACCGCGTCGATGCCCGCGACGCGGCGGATGTGCGGGTTGACCGGGAAGCCGAGCCTGCCTAGCAGCTCGAGCGATTCCGCGTGCGTCGCCAGGCCGTGCGCACCGACGAGCTGGTAGGTCCACAGTGCCATGCGACGGCTGGCCGTCACCGCGGGGTCTTTCTGGCGGACCGTGCCGGCCGCGGTATTCCGCGCGTTGGCGTAGAGCGGCTTGCCATCGCGCTCGAGCTGCTCGTTGAGCGCAGCGAAGGCGCCACGCGGCATGAAGACCTCGCCACGCACCTCGAGCCGGTCAGCGGGTGGGTTGTCGCGCAGCCGGAGCGGGATGGCGCGCACGGTGCGCAGGTTGGCGGTCACGTCCTCGCCGGTGGCGCCGTCGCCGCGCGTGGCACCCTGCACGAACGAGCGACCCTTGTAGCGCAGGCTGATCGCCAGGCCGTCGATCTTCAGCTCGCACACGTAGCCGACCGGCGGGTCCCCCTCACCCGATCCGAGCCCGCGGCGGACGCGCGCGTCCCATTCGCGCAGCTCATCGGCGGAAAACACGTTTCCCAACGAGAGCATCGGCACGTCGTGCCGCACCGTCGCGAATGCGCCCGACGGCGGTGCGCCGACCCGCTGCGTCGGCGAATCGGCGGTGATGAGCTCCGGATGCTGCGCTTCGAGGTCGTTCAGCTCGCGCAGCAGGCGGTCGTAGACGGCATCCTCGATCGCAGGATCGTCGAGGACGTGGTAGCGGTAGTTGGCCTCGTCGAGCTCGGCGCGCAGCTCGGCGATCCGGGCGGCGACATCGGTCATCTACAGGCGATCGTCTTCCGCCGGTTCGCGGTCGCCGGGCAGGCGGTCGACGTCCAGCTCGTGCTCGGCGTCGGGATTCTCGAGCTCGTCGAGGTCGTCGGCACCGTCATCGTCGGGCTCGCCGCCAGCCCACCAGCTGCGGATGTCGATGGTGTGCCCGCGATAGTGATCCGGACCGTCCTCGCGCACGATCTGCTGCACCGGGTCCCCGTAGCCGACACGTTCGTCGAGCCAGGCGTCATCGGCCCGATGCAGGCGGTCGAGCAGCGCGTCGACCGACGCCTGCTCGCGCTTGCGAACCGTCGCGTAGTCGGTGGTGGCGGCGATCGCGGCCACGGTCGCGTTGCGCGCATCGACGTCCTGTTCGGTGACCTCGAACTCGGCGGCGCGTCCCTCCTCGGCGTGGTGCAGTGCTTCGGCCGCATGGCCGCTCCAGTAGCCCACATGGGCCACAAGGTCACGCGCCGACCACTCGCCGACCAGGCCGGGCACGGTGAGCAGGTCCGGCTCGATGTCCTCGAGTGCCGCCAAAAACGCGTCACGCGCCTCGACCAGCTCCACCGCCAGGCGCTGCGCCCGGGACAGTTGCCCATCGCCGTTCATCACGCGCGTTCCAGGCCGGCGTAGGCCGCGATGAGGTACTTGCGCCCATGCTCCTCGAAATCCACGGTCACCTCCTCGTCGCCTTTGGCGACTGAGCTGTCCGCCACCAGGCCGATGCCATAGCGGCGATGATTGACGCGGTCCCCCGCCTGCCAGCTCGGCGCCGACGGCGCATCGGCCGCGCTCGGCGAGCGGCTGATGCCAAAGGTGCCACTGCCGAGGTCCACCGCACCGCTCTCGTAGCGCGCCCCCGCGACCCGGTCGCGCGCGGCGTCGAGCGCGTGGCCCACGCGTTGCGCCGGCGCCGGTGGCGCGCTGAGATCGGGCAGCGAGCGCGGCCGTAAGGGCTCATTGCCACGGCGCGAGCGATACCCGCCGGGCGCCAGGAATCCGGTCGTGTCATCGGTCCCGCGCCAGCCGGAGCCGGCGTCGCGACCCCGCCGGCGCTGGCTGGGCGATTGCTCGGCCGCGATCAGCTCCTCCGGCAGCTCCGAGAGGAACCGCGACGGTTCCGCCGGTGATCCGACGCCGAAGGTCGATCGATGATGGGCATGCACCAGGTAGAGCCGATCCTTGGCGCGCGTCATGCCAACGTACGCCAGGCGCCGTTCCTCCTCGAGCTCGCGCTCGTCCTCGAGCGCGCGTCGGTGCGGCAGCATCCCCTCCTCGAGCCCCACCATGAACACGACAGGGAACTCGAGGCCCTTCGCCGCGTGGAGCGTGATGAGCGTCACGCGGTCGGGCCGGTCCTCGAGCGTGTCCTGGTCGCTGACCAGGGCGACCTCCTCCAGGAACCGGGCGAGCCCCTCGGGGGCGCTGATCTCGTCGAACTCCGCGGCATGGTTGCGCAGCTCGGTGACGTTGGCCCAGCGCTCCTCGCCCTCGGCCGTGCCGTCCAGGATCGCCTCGCGCAGGCCGGAGGCCTCGAGCGCGGCGTCGAACAGCTCCGATGGCGGCGCCGTCGTCGCCAGCTGCATGAGCGGCGCGACGATGCCCGCGAAGATGCCGAGCTGGGTCCGCGATCGCGGCGCCAGGTTCGGATTCGTGGGCGCGTCGAGGACGGCCTGCCACAGGGTCGTGCTGCGAGCCTCGGCCCACGCACGCAGCTCCGCGACGGACTTGTCGCCGATCCCGCGAGCCGGCACATTGACGATCCGCTCCAGCGCCACGCGGTCGGCCGGATTGCGGGCCAGCCGCACGTAGCCCAGCGCGTCCTTCACCTCGTGCCGCTCGTAGAAGCGCGTGCCACCCACGAGCTGGTACGGGATGCCGAAGCGCATGAACGCTTCTTCCAGCACGCGGCTCTGGGCGTTGATGCGGTACGCGACGGCGACCTCGCCGTAGCGCAACGCGCCGTCGCCATCGTCGGCCCGGCGCGTGAGCAGGCTCGTTATCGACCGGCTGTTGCCGCCCACCAGGCGCTCCACCTGGCGTGCGACGAACTCGGCCTCCTCGTACTCGTTGTAGCCACCGAAGAGCGTGATCTGGGCCCCGGCGCCACGATCGGTCCACAGCTTCTTGTCCTTGCGGCCGCTGTTGCGTTGCACAACGGCGTGCGCCGCGTCCAGGATCGTCTGCGTGCTGCGGTAGTTCTGCTCGAGCTTCACGACCTTGGCATCGGGGTAGTCCGCCTCGAAATCGAGGATGTTGCGCAGGTCGGCGCCGCGCCAGGAGTAGATGCTCTGGTCGTCGTCGCCCACCACCGCCAGGTTGTGATGCTTCGCGGCCAGCTGGCGACAGATGAGGTATTGCGCCCGGTTGGTGTCCTGGTACTCGTCGACCAGGATCTGCTGCCAGCGACCCTGGTAGCGGGCGAGCACGTCGGGATGCTTCTCGAACAGCTCCACGACCCGCATCAGCAGATCGTCGAAGTCGACCGCGTCGTCCTCCGCCAGCTGATCCTGGTAGGCGGTGTAGACGCGCGCCGCGGTTTCCTCGTAGTAGTTGGCGGCCTGGCGCCGCGCCGTCGCCGGGTCGGCCAGCTCGTCCTTGCGCTGCCCGATGTAGCTCAGCATGCCCGCCGGCGCGAAGCGCTTGTCGTCCAGGTCCAAACGTCGCAGCACGGCCTTCACGAGCGCCACCTGGTCGGATCGGTCATAGATCGTGAAGGACCGATCGAGCCCGATGCGATCGCCGTCGCGCCGCAGGATGCGCGCACAGATGGCATGGAACGTCCCGATCGTGGCCTCGCTGGCCTGGTCGGCGCCGATGAGGCCGGCGATCCGCTCGCGCATCTCGTTGGCCGCCTTGTTCGTGAAGGTGACGGCCACGATCTGCCACGGCTTGGTGCCGGTGGCGATGAGATAGGCCACCCGATGGGCGAGCACGCGGGTCTTGCCGCTGCCCGCGCCGGCCAGGATGAGCAGCGGGCCGCGCAGGTGTCCCACCGCCTCGGCCTGCGGCGGATTCAGACGATCCAGGATCTCCTGCGGCGTTAGGCGCGGGGCACGCGGTTGTGTCGCGGCAACGTTCGGGGGCATCGGCGTCATTGTAGTGGCCGAGCTGCGACCTCCGCCGCGCCTCCTCTGCCCGCTCAGGGTAGGCCGATGTCCGTGCGCAGCAGCGCCTCGGCCCCGGGCAGGATGACGGTCGTGCCACCCAGGACATGGAGCGTGGAGGGGCGCAGCCGCACGAGTTCCTGGCCGGTCACCGCCGGGACCGATCCCGACGTGACGAGAAGCAGCGGCTCTCCGCCGCCTCCTGCCAGCGCGCTCCCGGCAAGCGCGTCGGGGAAGTTGCGGCCCGTCGCCACCCAGGCACCGTCGGCGTGCGTCCAGAAGGCCTGCGCCACCTCCGCCGCCGTTCCATACCGGTCGGCGCCACCCAGCCGCACGACGACGTCGGCGTAGGCATCGAGGGCGCCGAGCACGACGTCGCTCACCGCGGCCGGGCCCCCAAGCACGTAGATCGTCGCGGGATCCAGCCGCGCTAGCTCCGCACTGGTGGCCGGAGGGAGCGCATTCGGCCGCGTCAGGAGCAGCGATGCGTCCAGGTGCGCGGCGGCCGGGGCACCGCCCAGCGCGTCCGGGAACCCGGTGCCGGTCGCGATCATCACCGCGGGCACGTCGCTTGTCGGCGAGAACTTGCCGCTCACGGCGGCGGCGGTCGCGTAGCGGTCGGCGCCCGACAGGCGCACGACGCTTGGCGCGTAGGGCATCAGCTGGTCGCGGACCGCGTCGGTGATGACGTCCGGGCCGCCGACGATCGTGATCGTGTCGGGATCGAGCCGCGCCAGCTCGGTCGCAGTCGCGTCGGGGATCGCGGTCGACCGGACGAGGAGCAGCGGGGCGTCGATCCGTCCCGCCGCCGCACTCGCAGCGAGGGCATCGGGGAAGTTCTCGCCGGTAGCGACCAGGACAGCGCGCGCGCCGCCGGGGAACGCGGCCGCGCTCGCGGCGGCCGCGGTCGCGTAGCGATCGAAGCCGGCCAGCCGATCGAGCTGCGGCGTCGCGGCCTTGATGCGCACAACGCGGTCGTTGGAGTTCGAGCTCGTGACGTAGAGATGGTTGCCGGGCCCGGGCACGACCGCCCGCAGCCTCCCCCACTGGCCATTGAAGAGGAGGTCGATCTGGGTCGCGGTGCTGCCATCGCCGGCGACGTCGAGGCGACGCAGGTCCTGGTCCTTGAGCGTGGCGACGAACAGGTCGTCGGCCGCATCGGCCCAGTCGGAGCCGGTGACGAAGGCGCCATTCGATGTCGCGATGGTCGAGGCGCCCGACGCCCAAACCGGCGGGAGGTAGGCCGTGGCCGGGCCGCAGCCGTCAGTCAGGTGCGGCTCGCCGTCGCCGGTGTAGCACGGCCAGCCATAGTTGCCTCCCGGGATGAGGCGGTTGACCTCGTCATTCTGGTTCGGGCCGTGCTCGATCGAGAAGACCTGCGAGGTGCCCGGGCGGAACGCGATGCCCTGCGGGTTGCGGTGGCCCATGGTATACACCGCGTTCCGTGTTTCGGCGATCAACGGGTTGTCCGCCGGGACGCTGCCATCGCGGTTGATGCGCAGAATCTTGCCGTTCAGGCTGCCGCGGTTCTGCGCCAGGGCGGGCACGTTCGACTCGCCCATTCCGATCCACAGGTGGCCCGTGGCTTCCATCTCGAGCGCGCAGCCGTTGTGCGTGCTCGCCGCACGCATGCCGCCCAGCAGGACGCGCGATTGACCCCAGCTGCCGTCCGCGGCGACCGTGTAGCGCAGCACCTCGTTCACCCAGCCACCGCTGCCGCCGTAGTCGCGCGACGCGCAGACGTAGACGAACCGATTGGCGGCGAAGTCGACGTCAACGGCAATGCCCATCAGCCCGGCCTCGCCCTCGGCCCGAACCGAGGGGATGGTGACCGTCCGGCGCAGGGCGGCGCCCGGCGAACCGCTGGCGAAGACCCGTACCCGACCGATGCGCTCGGTGACGAGCATCGAGCCGTCCGGAGCGAAGGCCACGTCCCAGGGCATGATGAGGCCGCTCTGGACCGTTTCCGCGGACAGGGTCGGGTCGGCGGCGGCGACCGGGCCTGCCGCCGCGAGCAGCAACACGGTGAGCGCCGATGCAATGGCGCGCGACAGGAGACGACGGGACAAGGGCTCCCCCCTCCGGGCTCGGGCTGGATCGGCCCCCCAGTCTAGGGCGTGGCTCGGCGACGGGCATGGCCAATCGGTCGCGATGGGACCCAGGCTGACCCACTTTACGGTGACACGAAGGAGGCCCCGGCTTTTCGAGAGAGCCGGGGCCTCCGCATCGGTACCGACCGACTAGTAGTCCATGCCACCCGGCGGCATTGAGGGCATCGACTTCTCCTTCTCGGGGAGATCGGTGATCACCGTCTCCGTGGTCAGGAGCAGGCCGGCAACCGACGCCGCGTTCTCGAGCGCCGAGCGGGTGACCTTGGCAGGATCGATGATCCCCGCCGCGAAGAGGTCCCCGTACTCGCCTTTGGCGGCATCGAAGCCGCTTCCGGCGGGAAGCTTGCGCACGGCCTCGACGACGACCGAGCCCTCGCGGCCGGCGTTGATCGCGATCTGGCGCAGCGGCTCCTCGAGCGCGCGGCGCAGGATCGAGACGCCGATCGCCTCGTCACCCACGACCTTGAGCTTGTCGAGCGCCGGGATGGAGTGGATGAGGACCGAGCCACCACCGGCGACCATGCCTTCTTCGACGCCGGCGCGAGCCGCACTGAGCGCGTCCTCGATCCGGTGCTTCTTCTCCTTGAGCTCGACCTCGGTCGCGGCGCCCACCTTCAGGACGGCCACGCCACCGGACAGCTTGGCGAGGCGCTCCTGGAGCTTCTCGCGGTCGAAGTCGCTGGTGGTGTCCTCGATCTGCAGCTTGATCTGGCTGACACGGGCCTTGATCGCATCCTCGGAGCCCTTGCCCTCGACGATGGTGGTCGTGTCCTTCGTGGCGGTCACGCGACGCGCCTGCCCGAGGTCCTCGAGCTGGACGCTGTCCAGCTTGCGCCCGACCTCCTCGCTAATGACGCGCGCGCCGGTCAGCGTGGCGATGTCCTCGAGCATGGCCTTGCGGCGATCACCGAAGCCCGGCGCCTTGACGGCGAGAACGTTGACCGTGCCACGCAGCTTGTTGACGATGATCGTGGCCAGCGCTTCGCCATCGACGTCCTCGGCGATGATGAGCAGCGGCTTGCCGGTCGGAACCGTCTTCTCGAGCGTCGGCAGGATGTCCGCCACCGCGCTGATCTTCTTGTCGGTGACGAGGACGAACGGGCTGTCGAGCACCGCCTCCATGCGACCGGCATCGTTCGAGGTGACGAGGTAGGCGCTGACGTAGCCGCGGTCGAGCTGCATGCCCTCCACGTACTCCTTGTCGAGCTTGAGCCCCTGGCTCTCCTCGACGGTCACGACGCCGTCCTTGCCGACCTTCTCCATGACGTCCGCGATCATCTGACCGATGTCGGAGTCACGGGCGCTGATCGAGGCGATGTGCGCGATGTCCTCGGTCGAGTCGACCGGGCGGCTGAGGCGCTTGATCTCCTCGACGATCGCCTCGACACCCTTCTCCAGGCCGCGCTTCAGGCTCATCGGGCTGGCGCCGGCGGTGACGTTCTTGAGACCCTCGGTGATGATCGCCTGGCCGAGCACGATCGACGTCGTGGTGCCATCTCCGGCGATGTCGTTGGTCTTGGTGGCGACCTCTTCGAGCAGCTGGGCCCCCATGTTCTCGTAGGGGTCCTCGAGCTCAATGTCGCGCGCGATGGTCACGCCGTCGTTGGTGATGGTCGGCGAACCGAACTTCTTGTCGAGAAGCGCATAACGACCGCGCGGGCCAAGGGTGACCTTGACTGCGTCGGCCATCTTGTCGACGCCGCGCTTCAGCGCACGCCGGCCCTCCTCGTCGAACAGGAGCTGCTTAGCCATGTGGGAACGATTCCTCCTCAAATACCCCGCCGGCGTCCGCAAACGGCCGTGGGAGATGCGCAAGGGCGCGAGTTACTCGATGACGGCCAGGATGTCCTTCTGGGAGAGGATCAGCAGGTCCTCTTCGTCCAGCTTGAACTCCGTTCCGCCGTACTTCTGGAACAGCACCCGCTGCCCCACCTCGACGTCGATCGCCTCTCGCGATCCGTCGTCCAGGATGCGGCCGGGGCCGACAGAAAGGACCGTGCCTTCCTGCGGGCGCTCCTTGGCGGTGTCGGGAAGAACGATGCCGCTCTTCGTCATCTCCTCGCGGGGTGACGGCTTGACGACGAGTCGGTCCCCGAGGGGCTTGAGCTTCTTCGTCGTGCTCGTGACCTTTGTGGCCATGTGTGCGTGATGCCTCCTGTGAACATGCCTGGAATCACACCGTGATCTCGTCGCGGGCACCAGCTCACGGCCGATACGACCTCGTGATCTGGCACTCGTGGGACGAGAGTGCTAATGCACGGTACCACCGCTCAGAGAGCGATGTCAAGGAATGTCACGGACGCAAGGGCACCCCGGCGCACAGCCCGCCGGGGTGCCCTGTGGAACGGGCGCTCAGGCCCGATGGACGAGGTGGTACGCGCTCGGCGCAGGGGCGTCGCCACCGTTGTCGGTGTTGGTCGTTCCGCCATTGCCACCGTTGAGGACGACGAAGTAGACGAGCAGCACGATGATGACGATGGCAACCAGGATGCCGACGATCAGTCCGGCACCGTAGCCCGATTCCCGCGATCCCGGATCCCCGGGCGTGTTCACGTTGACCTGACCCATTGGCGGGCCTCCTTCCTTCTGGGCCGCCACGAAATGCAACGAGCGTGCCAGATGACGCCCTTCACACGCCGAAGAGGCGTTCCCAGGCGTCGCGCGCCGCATCCGCGACCGATTGCGGCGTCTCGCCGCGCAGGCGGGCGAGGTCGGCCGCCACCGCCAGGACGGCGGCCGGCTCATTCCGGCGGCCCGGGGCCGAGCCGAGGTACGGGGCGTCGGTCTCGAGCAGAATCACGTCGGCGGGCAGCCCCGCGACCGCCGCACGCGCGGCGCGCCAGGCACCGAAGCGAATTGCCAGCGCGCACGAGATGAGATAGCCCGCGTCGACCAGCCGGGTGGCCATGGCCGCATCGCCGCTGAAGCAGTGCAGGACCCCCGCCACCGGACGGGACGCAGCTCGGCCCACGAGGGCGTCGGTAACCTCGGCGTGGGCCTCGCGGTCGTGCACCAGCACCGGCTTTCCTGCAGTCTCGGCCATCAGCAGCTGGCGCTGCAGGCCCTCCAGCTGCGCCTCGCGCGGCGAGAGGTTGCGGTAGAAGTCGAGGCCGATCTCCCCCACCGCCACGACCGATGGCTCCCGTACCAGGCGCTCCAGCGCGTCCCAGTCGGCAGCAGTCGCGTTGGCCACGTCGTGCGGATGGATGCCGACCGCGGGCACCAGGAGGTTCGGATACTGAGCGGCCAGCTCGACGGCGCGCTCGGACGAGGGTCGATCCCAGCCCGGCACGCAGATTCGCTCCACGCCCGCGAGACGGGCGCGCTCGATGACAGCGGAACGGTCGGCGTCAAACGCCTCGTGCTGCAGGTGGCAGTGTGAATCGACGATGCCCGCGAGGTGATCCGGCGTGCGCGGTCGGCTCAGGACGCGCCGGCCTCGGCCGTCTCGGCTGCCACCTCGAGGCGCGGGAAGAGCGGCGAGCCGGTGCCGGTCTGCCACGGGTCGGGCGCTGCGCCCCAGGCCAGCAGCGCGGCGAGCCCCGCACCGCCCGCGCCGCGCGCGTCATAGGCTGCGGGAACGCCGAGCTGCTCGTGCAACCGCCGAGCCGCATCTGGCATGTACGGCGCCACGAGATGCCCGAGGATGCGGCACGCCTCGGCCATGTTGGCGAGCACCTCGCCCAGCCGCTCGGTGTTGCCCTGCTTGTTGAGCGTCCACGGCGCCTGCGACTCGGCATAGCCGTTCGCCGCGCGCGTCAGCGTCATGAGCGAGGCCAGCGCCTCGTCGAGATGGTTGCGCTCCAGGGCGGCGTGGTACCCCTCGATGGCGCGGTCGGCAGCCGCGCGCAGCTCCCGGTCAGCAGGCTGGCTGCCGCCCGGCTGTGGCAGTGCCCCGTCCAGGTATCGGTTCGCCATGCTGACCGCGCGGTTGACGAGATTGCCCAGGTCATTGGCCAGATCGGCGTTGTAGCGCCGAACGAGCGCATCGGGGCTGAGGTCACCATCGCGGTCGAACGGGATTTCGCGCAGGACCAGGTATCGAACGCCGTCGACGCCGAAGCGGGCGACCGCCTCGTCGGGATCCAGCACATTGCCCAACGTCTTGCTCATCTTCGCGCCGCGCAGGAGCATGAATCCGTGCGCGAAGACGGCGCGCGGCAGCTCGATCCCGGCGCTCATCAACATGGCCGGCCAGTAGAGGCAATGGAAGCGGGTGATGTTCTTGCCGATCACATGCAGGTCGGCGGGCCAGAAGCGCTCGAACAGCTCCGGATCGTCCGGGAAGCCGGCACCGGTCAGGTAGTTCGTCAGCGCGTCGAACCAGACGTAGATGCGGTGCCCCGGGTCGCCGGGGAAGGGAATCCCCCACTGCGTGCCCGCTCGGCTCACGCTGAAGTCGCGCAGCCCTTCCCGCAGCCAGCCGAGCACCTCGTTGCGGAAGTGTTCCGGCTCGCAGAACGACGGGTTCTCGGCGTAGAGGCGCTCGAGCGGCTCCTGGTAGCGCGAGAGGCGGAAGAAGTAGTTCTCCTCCTCGAGCCACTGCAGCTCGAGCGTCGGGTGGTCGGGGCAGCGGCCGTCGATGATCTGGGCATCGGTCTTGAACTCGTTGTCGCCGGGGCAGTACCAGCCGGCGTAGGTGCCCTTGTAGATGTCGCCGTTGGCCTGCGCACGCTCGACCATCTCGACCGAGGCGCGGACGTGGTCAGAGTCCGTGGTGCGGATGAACCGATCGTGGCTGATGCCGAAGCGCTCGAAGGTGCTGCGCCAGGAGGCGCTCCAGCGGTCGACGAGCTCGCGCGGCTGCATGCCGTTGGCATGCGCCAGGGGCTCGACCTGCGCCGAGTGCTCGTCCATGCCGGTCAGGAAGCGGGTCTCGAGGCCCAGGAGGCGATGGTAGCGCGCGATGACGTCGGCGCCGATGACCTCGAACAGCGAGTGCAGCGGCGGCGCCGGACTGGGATAGAAGATCGCCGTGGTGAGGTAGTAGCGGCCCGAATGCGAGCTCAATGCTGGCGCCCCTTCGGCCAGTACAGCTCCTTGCGAATCTGTTCGGGCGGGAAGCCGCGCGCCGCCGCGATCTCCTCGACCGCGCTCACCATCTCCGGGTTGCCGCAGAGGTAGATCGTTGCCGTTTCGGCGGTCAGGCCGTTGGCGTCGAGATGGTCCGCGACGATTGCCTCGACGCGCCCCGTGCAGCCGACCCAACTCGGGCACTGCTGCGGACGCGAGATGGTGCCGACGTATCGCAGCGGGAACGGATCATCGCGCTCGAGCGATTCGAGCTGCGCCCGCCAGGCCAGATCGTGATCGTAGCTCACGCCATGCAGGAGATGGATCTCGCGCGCCTCACCGCGCCCGCGCAGCGTCTCGATCATGCTCATGAACGGCGCCAGGCCCGTCCCCGATGCGACGAAAAGGCATTGCCGGCCATCGGGCTGCAGCAGGAACTTGCCCTTCGGTCCCTTGATATTGATCGGGTCGCCCAGCGTCCGCTCCCAGAGCAGCGGTGTGAAGCCGCCTCCCTCGACGCGCCGGATGAAGAACTCGTACTCGGACAGGTTGTCGGCCGAGGAGCTGACGCTCATGGGCCGCTGGACGAGCTTGCCGGCGTCGCCCACCAGTCCGAGCGTCGCGTACTGCCCCGCCTCGAACGGAAACGGCGACTCGAGCGCCTGGACCCCCACGATGGCAAGCCCATCGGCGACCTCGTCCCAGCGCGAGAGCCGCCCGTTGTACGGGTATGCCTCGCTCACGGGCGCAAGGTTCGCGGGAAGCCGGCGGGACGTCCGGCGCTGGTCGACATGGCGGCGATGAGTATACCGGCGCGCGGAGGCGCGTCCGGTGGGAGGGCTCGATCAATGAGCCCTCCCGTGTCCCTGGACCCGCGCCTACAGCGCGACGAGCTCCTCGATCGGCTCGGTGACGCCGCCATTCATGTGCGGCGCCTCGGCCGCTGCCGCCTCGTCCGGCCCGGTGGCGACGGCCTGCGCCTCGCGGGCGTAGTCCTTCTTGCCGCGACCGGAGAGCATCTCGAGCGAGCTGACGACGACCTCGGTCTTCCAGTGCCGCGCGCCGGCATCATCGTCCCACTGGCGCGTCTGCAGCCGGCCCTCGATATCGACCAGCTGGCCCTTCGAGAGGAACTGCCCGCAGATTTCGGCGAGCCGGTCCCACGCCACGGCGTTGTGGTACTCGGTGCGCTCGCCGGCCCCGTTGCCGCGGTACTCGTTCGTCGCGATCACGAAATTCGCGACCGGTTTGCCCGACGGCAGCGACCGGAGCTCCGGATCGCGCGTCAGGCGTCCCACCAGCATGACCTTGTTCATGGATCGTTCTCCTCCATCCCGCCTTCCGCGGGTCACCGATGAGCTGAGCCGGGGCGAGTCGGCAGCTCGGTTCACGATCGTAGGAGGAGGCGCTTACCGTGCCATTACGCGCGGCTTATCCGGCGCTCCGGCCGGCGCTCAGGGTCGGCGTGATCCCGGCCGGCGACGCGGGTAGAGGTGGTCGATCCCCGGGGTGCGCAGCGAGACCTTGGCCACCGGTGGCGTCTGGCGCTTGAACTCCATGCGGGCCACGCGGCGCTCCACGGACTCGACGAGGCGTCGGTCGAGGCCGGCGGCGACGCATCGGTCCACCGTCCAGCGGCGATCGACGAGCGCGTAGAGGGCGCGATCGAGGTCGGCATACGTGGCACCGAGCTCACCTTCGTCGGTCTGGCCGGGCCACAGGTCGGCCGATGGCGGCTTGCCCAGGATCCGCTCCGGCACGCCCAGAAAGCGCGCCACGTCGCGCAGCTGGCTCTTGTACAGGTCGCCAATCGGCGCGAAGGCGCACGCCATGTCACCGTGCAGCGTGCCGTAGCCCAGCAGCGCCTCTGTCTTGTTGCTCGTCCCCGCCACGAGCGCCTCCTCGCGCGCGGAGCGGTCGAAGAGCACGATCATGCGCTGGCGGGCCATGACGTTGCCACGCCGCACGTTGTCGGCGTCGGGCATGCGCTCGAGCATCGGGTCGACCATGGGCGTGATCTCGACGAGCTCGGTCGGGCAGCCCAGGTCCTCGACCACCGCCAGCGCATCGGTCTCAGAAGCCTCCGACGAGGTGCGATACGGCATGCGGATGGCGAGCACGTTCTCGGGACCGATGGCCCGCGCGCACAGGTAGGCGACCGCGGCGGAGTCGACTCCGCCGGAGAGACCCAGCACCACCCGGCCGAAGCCGGTCTGCTCGAGCTGGCCCCCGATGAAGCCGGTGATCACGCCGACCGCCTGTTCCGGCTCGATGGCGGGCAGCACGGCCTGCTCCGAGACGGGCGCGCTCATGCCGGCTCGACGACCGGCGGCGGCAGCTCGGCCCGCTCCGTGATGATCCGGTCGAGCTCTCGGCGCACCAGCTCAAGCCGCTCGTCGGCCAGCAGCGGCAAGGTGTAGCGCTGCATGCGCAGGTCATCGGTCTCGAGGTCGCCCAGGACGAGCGCCTCCTCCCAGAGTGGCGCCTCGGCGAGCACGCGACCATCGGATGCCAGGAGGCGCGAGCCGCCCCAGAAGGTGAGTCCCTCCTCGTTGCCGACGCGGTTGCAGAACGCGATGCCGACCGTGCCGAGCAGTGCGTACGTATCCTGCATCTTGTGCCAGCCGGCAATCGCGACCATCCCCGCCGCGCTGCCCGGGGCGCGCGACGGTCCCGCCGCCACGTTGACCAGCAAGCTCGCGCCATCGGCCGCCTGGAGCATCGGCAGGCTGGCATGCCAGAAGTCCTCGCACACGCTGAGCCCGATCCGGCCCAGCGGCTCCCCGACTGCAACGGTCCGAATCGTGTCGCCGGCGCGGGTGAAGCGTCCCTCGTCGAAGAGGCCGTAGGTGGGCAGGTAGACCTTGCGGTGCAGCCCGATGACCTCACCTCCGCGCAGCAGCGCGACGCTGTTGCAGTACCGATGCTCCGGCGTCTCCTCCACGAAGCCGACCGCGACCATGGCGCCGCCGGCGTCGGAGCCGATGGCGGCGAGGCGCGGATCGTCGGAGCGCATCGCCACCTCGGGGACAAGGTCCTGCAGCAGATAGCCGGTCAGCGCCAGTTCCGGGAAGACGACCAGCTGCGCCCCTTCGCGCACCGCCTCGCGTGCCCGGTCCGCGACCAGCTCGAGGTTCGCCTCGACGTCGCCGAGTCGCGGCGCGATCTGTGCCAGCCCGATGCGGACGATCATGCGCGACAGCGTAGCGTGGCTCCGAGCGACCCGCCGCAGTCTTCTGTCTGGCTGTCAGCGGTTATGTCGTTTGTGATATATCGGCCAACACGGGCGACGGCACTATCGATCGACCGATGACGACCTCCAGCTAGAGGCGGCTCTGCGCCTCGCCGCCGGCGACATCGCCTCCGGGCCGGTCGAAGACGCCGCCATCGTCGCTCGGCGGCAGGCCACCCGGCGTGATGACCTCCTCGTCGCTCACGACGCGCGCGCCACTGCGCGCGGCCGCCCTGCCGATGAGCTGCTCGCGACGCTCGGGATCGAGGAGCTGCTCCGCGAAGTGGCAGGCCACGCCGTGCGCGGGGCGCAGGTCACGCAGCGCCGGCCGTTCCGTCACGCAGCGCTCCGGGTTGCCGAGCTGCTGGCGCAGCCAGCAGCGGGTGTGGAAGCGGCAGCCCGACGGCGGATTGACCGGCGAGGGCACGTCGCCGAGCAGGATGATCCGCTTGCGCCGGTCGCGGAGATCGGGATCGGCGATTGGCACCGCGGAGAGCAGCGCGATGGTGTACGGGTGCAGCGGCAGCCGGTACACCTCCTTCGACTCCGCCACCTCGGCCAGACCGCCCAGGTACATCACCGCCACGCGGTCGCTGATGTGCTCGACGACGCCCATGTTGTGCGCCACGAAGACGTAGGTCAGCCCCAGCTCGCGCTGCAGGCGGCGCAGCAGGTTGAGCACCTGGGCCTGGATGCTGACATCGAGGGCGCTCACCGGCTCGTCGCACACCACGAGGTCCGGCTCGAGGACGAGCGCGCGCGCGATGCCGATCCGCTGCCGCTGCCCGCCGCTGAACTCGTGCGGGTAGCGGCGTGCGTGATACGGCTGCAGGCCGACGAGCTCCATGATCTTCGCGACCTTGTCGCGGCGCTCGGCCGCGGACCCCATGGCGTGGATGCGCAGCCCATCGCCGATGCTGGCCCCGATCGGCGTTCGCGGGTCGAGGCTGGCGTACGGGTCCTGGAAGATGATCTGCATCCGGCGCCGAAACGGCTTGAGCGCGGCGCCGCGCAGGTTCGTGATGTCAGTGCCGTCGAACACGATGCGTCCCGCCGTCGGATCGATGAGCCGCAGCAGCAGCCGCCCGACGGTGGTCTTGCCGCAGCCCGACTCCCCCACCAGGCCCAGCGTCTCGCCGCGCCGGATATCGAAGCTCACGTCGTCGACCGCCTTCACGTCGGCGATCCGGCGCTGCAGGATGCCACCGGTGATCGGGAAATACTCCGCGAGGTGCTCGACCTGCACGAGCGGCGTGGCCGCCGGCTCGGCGAGCGGTGCCGCCTTTGGCTGAAGCTGTGGTGCGGCGGTCATGGCTTGTTCCCGTCGGTGCGTTGCGCCAGCCAGCAGCGCGCCTCGTGGCCGGGCGACACCTCGCGCAGCTCGGGATGCTGCTCGAGCGCCTCGACCACGTTCCAGTCGACGCGATCCTGGCAGCGCGGCGCAAAGCGGCAGCCGCTGGGCAGCGCGATGAGGTTCGGCACATTGCCCGGGATGGTGGCGAGCTCCTCGCGCGCGTCGCCGAGCTTGGGCACCGAGCCGATCAGACCGCGCGTGTACGGGTGCTGCGGATCGGCGAACAGGTTATGGACCGATGCCTGCTCCACGATCTCGCCCGCGTACATCACCGCCACGCGGTCGCACATCTCCGCCACCACGCCCAGGTCGTGGGTGATGAGGATGATCGCGGTGCCGGTATCGGCCTGCAGGCCGCGCATGAGGTCCAGGATCTGCGCCTGGATCGTGACGTCGAGCGCCGTCGTCGGCTCATCGGCGATGAGCAGCTCCGGCTCGCAGGCCAGAGCCATGGCGATCATCACGCGCTGCGCCATGCCGCCCGACAGCTCGTGCGGATACGCCTCCAGCCGGCGCTTCGGGTCGGGGATGCCGACGGTGCGCAGCAGCTCCAGGCTTCGGTCGCGCGCCGCGCGCTTCTTCATGTTGCGATGCAGCTGGAGCACCTCGCCAATCTGGTGACCGACCGAGTAGACCGGGTTGAGGCTGCTCGTCGGCTGCTGAAAGATCATGCTCACGCGGTTGCCGCGGATCTCGCGCATCCGCTTCTCCGGCAGCTTCAGCAGGTCGACGCCGTCGAAGATGACCTCGCCGGCCTCGATTCGCCCGGGGCGCGCCACGAGGCGCATGAGTGACAGGCTCGTGACGCTCTTGCCGCAGCCCGACTCGCCGACGAGTCCCAGGATCTCGCCACGGTTGACGTGCAGATCGACGCCGGTGACGGCCCGCACGACGCCGTCGCGGGTCGCGAAGCTCGTCGTCAGGCCGCGAACATCCAGGAGCGGCTTGACGTCGCCGCCGGAGGCTGGACGTGGCTCGCGCAGCTCGCTGATGGTCATCGGTTCAACCGGGGATCGAGCGCGTCGCGGATCCCGTCGCCGAGCAGGTTGAAGCCGAGCACGCTGAGGGCCAGGGCGAGGCCCGGGAAGAGGATCAGGTGCGGCGAGTTGAAGACCTGGTTGCGCTCCGCACCGATCATCTGGCCCCACTCGGCGGTCGTCGGGTCCGCCCCCAGGCCCAGGAACGAGAGCGCGGCGACTTCCAGGATCGCGCCGGCGATGCCCAGCGTGCCCTGCACGATGAGCGGCGTGAGCGAGTTGGGCAGGATGCGGCGGAAGAGGATGCCGGTCGACGACTCGCCCAGCGCGCGGGATGCGGTGATGTAGTCGTTCCCGCGCACCGACAGGACCGATGCGCGCATGACGCGCGCGTAAACCGGGATCGACACGATGCCGATGGCGAGCATGGCGTTGATGAGCCCGGGGCCGAGCACGGTGACGATTGCGATCGCCAGCACCAATGCGGGGAAAGCCAGGAAGACGTCCATGATGCGCATGATGATGTTATCGATGGCTCCCCCGGCGTAGCCGGCGATCGCGCCCAGGACAGTGCCGATGACGATCGCGAAGCCGACCGTCACGAATCCGATCTGGAGCGAGGTCTGGGCGCCGAACACGACGCGGCTGAAGAGGTCGCGGAAGTTCGCGTCGGTCCCCATCAGGTGCGCCAGGCTGGGGCCCTCGCGCCGGCTGACGTCACGCAGCACCTGGGTCGGCTCGAAGGGGGCGATGATCGGCGCGAAGATGGCCAGGGTGAAGAGGATCGTGAGCAGCACCAGACCGACCTGCGCCGATCGCTGCGACGCGATCGTGCCCAACGTATCGCGCCACAGGCTGGCCGGACGCTCCCTGCGAACGCCCTCGGGGGCGGTGACGGCGGTCACGACAGCCGGATCCGTGGATCGAGGTAGGCGTAGCTGACGTCGACGACCAGGTTGACGAGCAGGTAGCCCAGGGCAACGACGAGCGTCACCCCCTGGATCACGATGTAGTCGCGGCCCAGGATCGCCTCGGTCAGCGTCTTGCCCACCCCGGCCAGGTTGAAGATCGTCTCGGTCAGGATCGCCCCGGAAGTCAGCGCGCCGAGCGACAGACCGATGATCGTCACGACCGGCAGCAGTGCGTTGCGCAGCGCGTGGCGCAGGACGACAGGGCGCGGCCCCAGGCCCTTGGCGCGGGCGGTTCGGATGTAGTCAAGGCCCATCACGTCGAGCAGGCTCGAGCGTGTCATGCGGGCGATGATCGCCATGGGGATCGTGGACAGTGCCACGACCGGCAGCACCAGGTGCCTGAGCGCATCCCCCAGGATCGCCCACTGACCCGTGACGAGCCCGTTGATCACGAACATGTTCGACACGAAGTCGAGGATGTCACGCAGCGGCCCCGTCAGGCCCTCCATGCCCCACGCCTGCGGGATCGTCTGCGGCACGAGCGCAGCGGAGAGGCGTCCCGAGGGAGGCAGCGCGAACGGTGTGTCGCGCAGCACCACGCCGAAGAGCCAGGCCAGCACCAGGCCCAGCACGAAGACCGGGATCGAGACGCCGGCGTTGGCGATGAACATGGTGAAGACATCGACCGGCGAGTTGCGTCGGGTCGCCGACAGGACACCAAGCGTGATGCCGACGATGGTGGCCAGCAGCAGTGCCAGCAGCGCGAGCTCGAGCGTGACCGGCAGGCGCTCGCCCAGGATCTCGATCACGGGGCGCCCCTGGCGGATCGAGTCACCCAGATCGCCCCTGGCCAGCTGTCCGACGTAGATGCCGAACTGGATCGGAATCGGCTCGTCGAGGCCGTAGCGCACCTCGAAGGCGTCGCAGATCTCATCGGTGGCGCGCTCGCCGAGCAGGGCGCGGCACGGGTCGCCCGGCAGGAGGCGCGGCAGCGCGAAGACGAGAAAGATGATGCCGAGCAGGACCGGCACGCTGAGCAGCAGCCGGCGAGCGATGAATCGGAGCATCGACGCCTCAGCGATGAAACGAAAGGAGGGACGCCGTCCGCGTGGGCGGCGCCCCTCCGAGTCTACGTCAGAACTATCAAGGTTCCGCTGCCTACTCCGCGGCCGGCGGGTTCAGGAAGCTCCCGAACAGGGCCGAGAAGTACGTGAAGCTCCCATCGCGGCCGATGTGGAGCGGATGCTCGACGTCCCACTGGACGGCGTAGCTGAGCACCACGTCGTTCGCGTCGAACGTCGCGCCGTTATGGAAGGTCACGCCCTGCCGCAGGTTGCAGGTCCAGAGGGTGCCGTCAGTGTTCGGCGAGCACTCTTCCGCGAGCGCCGGGATCGGGGCGGTGCCACCGATCTCGTAGCCGTACAGGCCCTCCTGGATCTGGTCGCAGGCGCGAAGGCTCTCGCCGTCGCTCTCATCGGCGCAGTAGAGGCCGATCGGCTCGGCGTTCTGCATCCAGACGAACTCGTCCCGGTCGCCGGGGCCCATGACCGCGAACTGCTCATTGGTGAGCGGCGAGGCCTGGGCATCGGTCACGTCGGCCTTGTAGGCCGCCGCGGAGCCGGCGTGCGAGATCGGCACCATCGGGACATGCTCGAGGACCGCGTTGTTGGCGTCTGTGTAGGCGGCCTCGCGATCCGCAGCCGCGGGCGAGGATGCGCCGACCTGGAGCGCCTCGACGATGTCGTCGAACTTGTCGCCGAACTGCGCCGACGAACCACCACCGAAGTGGTAGTCGAGGAAGTTCGTCTGATCGGGATAGTCGGCACCCCAGCCGAGGAGGTGCATCCCATCGAGCACGCCGGCATCGGCGTTGTCGATGAAGGTGCCCGACTCCTGCACCACGATGGTGGCCGTGATGTTCAGGTTCGTCTTCAGCTGGTCGACGATCTCCTGGGCGACGACGGTCGGCTCAGGAAGGTAGGGACGAACGACATCGCGCAGGTACAGGTTGGTCTCGAAGCCATCGGGATAGCCGGCATCGGCCAGCATCGCCTTGGCCGCCGTGGCGTCGAAGCCGTACCACTCATCGCCAACGCAGGCGAAGTCGATCGAGCACGGCGTGAAGTGGCTGGCCACGACCGAGCCACGCGGCATGAACTCGTCCACGATCCGCTGACGGTCGATGCCCATGGCGATCGCCTGGCGCACCTGCTCGTTGGCGAACGGGTAGTCGGCCATGTCGAAGCCATCGATCTTGGGATGGTTGTTGAACCCGACGTAGAACGTGTTCAGGCCCTCGCGCTCGAGGAGCTGCAGGTTCGCGTCATTCTCGACGGTCTCGAAGTCGGTGGCTCCGACGTTGTCGATGCCGTCGACCTCGCCCGACTGAAGCTCGACGAGCCGCTGCGCGGCCTCCACGCTCCAGCGGAAGACGAGCGTCTGCGCAATCGGCGCATCGCCCCAGTAGTTCGGGTTGGCCTGCATGATGATGCGGTCGCCCCGGATCCACTCGCTGATCATGTACGGGCCCGTACCGTTCGGGCGCGCCAGGACGCGGTGGTTCACCATGTCGTTCTCGAGGCTCGCGGTGTCGTGAATCGCGAACGAGCTGAACGCGATCTTCGACAGGAACGCGACGTCGGGGTAGCACAGCTCGAATTCGACAGTCGACTCGTCGACGGCGCGGATCTGACTGAACTCACCGCCGTACTCGCAGTCGGCCGGCTCCTCCGGATAGGCCATGGCCTCGAATGGGCCCGATGATGGTGCGGTGGATGCCGCGGGCGGCACCTCGTCCGAGCTCGCGGGCTCGCCGCTAGCGCTGGTGGCGGGCCCGCCGCCACAGGCGGCGACGATGAGCCCGAGCACCATGGTCAGTGAGAAGGCTTTCCACCTTCGCATGTGTCTCCTCCGCTCCAGTTCTGATGGGCTTTGATTGACCGATGCGTCGGCCGCGCGGCCGACCATTGACTTCCTCCGGGTCGTTCTTAACCTCCGGCGTCCGAGGTGGTTGTCGCCGCATGGGCAGCGGTGGCAGCATCCTCGATGATGTTGCGTGCCGCCACGGCGGGCGGGGTGCCGCGCCGCTGGCTCGCCTCGGCATGCGCGACGCCGACCTCGCTCTTCTGCGCCTCCTCGGCGAAGTGGCATGCCGCGCGATGGTCGTCGCCGATGATACGCAGGTCCGGGTCCTCGGTGCGACATTGCTCCGGTCGCCCCAGCCGCTCGTAGAGCCAGCAACGCGTGTGGAACCGGCAGCCGGAGGGCGGGTTTGCCGGCGACGGCACGTCACCGGTCAGGATCACGCGCTTGCGCCTGCGCTCCGCCTTCGGATCGGGGATCGGCACCGCGGACAGCAGCGCCCGGGTGTACGGGTGCCCCGGCTCGTCATAGATGGCCGACGGTGGCCCGATCTCGACCAGCTTGCCCAGGTACATCACCCCGACGCGGTCGCTGATGTGCCGGACCACCGACAGATCGTGGGCGATGAACAGGTACGTCAGGCCGAACGTCTCGCGCAGCTCGACGAGCAGGTTGAGCACCTGTGCCTGGATCGAGACGTCGAGCGCGCTGATCGGCTCGTCGCAGACGATGAACTCCGGCTCGACGGCGAGGGCGCGCGCGACGCCGATGCGCTGGCGCTGGCCGCCGCTGAACTCGTGCGGGTAGCGGTTTGTGTAGTGCGGATTGAGCCCCACCAGGCTCAGCAGCTCGCGGACGCGTTCGTTGCGCGCCTTGCCACGCGCCAGGTCGTGCGTCTCGAGCGGCTCAGCGATGATCGAGCCGACCGTCATGCGCGGGTTCAGCGAGCCGTATGGGTCCTGGAAAATGATCTGCATCCGCCGACGCATGCGGCGCAGATCGCCTCGTGACAGGTCGTTCAGGTCCTGCCCGTCAAAGCGGACCGTGCCATCTGTCGGCTGCCGCAGCCGGATCACGGCGCGCCCGGTCGTGGTCTTGCCGCATCCGGACTCACCGACGAGCCCGAGTGTCTCGCCCCGGCGAATCTGAAAGCTGATGTCGTCGACCGCCCGCACGCGGCCCGTCTCGCGCTGGAAGAGGCCGGACAGGATCGGGAAGTGGACCTTGAGGTTCTCGACCTCCACCAGGTTCTCGTGCGCCGGCGCGTCGCCGTTGGTGGCGATGGTCACTGGATCCAGCCTCCCGGTTCGGTCCCGTGGCAGCGCGCGAAGTGGCCCTCGCCCTGGCGTTCGGTGAGGTTCGGTTCGTGCTGCCGACAGATGTCGCGCGCGTACCGGCAGCGCGGGCTGAAGCGGCATTCGTCGGCCGGATCGATGAGGTCCGGCGGCATGCCCTCGATCGTCCGAAGCCGTGCGCCCTTCTCCTCGTCGAGGCGCGGCAGCGAATCGAGCAGGCCCCAGGCGTAGGGCATCTGTGGCTGCTCGAAGATGTCGTCGACCTTGCCGGTCTCCACGATCCTGCCCGCGTACATGACGTTGATGCGGTCACACATGCCGGCCGCGATGCCCAGGTCGTGGGTGATGAGGATGACCGCCGTCCCGAACTCCGAGGAGAGCGACCGAATCAGCTCCAGGATCTGCGCCTGGATCGTGACGTCGAGCGCGGTCGTGGGCTCGTCAGCGAGGAGCAGCATCGGGTCGCAGGCGAGGGCGATGGCGATCATCACCCGCTGCCGCATGCCGCCGCTGAACTGGTGCGGATAGTCCTTCATGCGCTCCCTGGCGCGCGGGATGCCAACCTTGGCGAGCAGCTCCGCGGCGCGCTCGTCCGCCGCGCGGCGCGAGAGGCGCAGGTGCACACGTGCCGACTCGGCGATCTGGTAGCCAATGGTGAGCGTCGGATTGAGGCTGGTCATGGGGTCCTGGAAGATGTAGCCGATCTTCTTGCCGCGCAGCAGCCGCATCTCGTTGCCGGTCAGCTTCAGGATGTTGATGCCGTCGAAGATGATCTCGCCGCTGACGATGCGGCCCGGCGGATCCGGCACCAGGCGAGTCAACGAGAGCGCGGTGACGCTCTTGCCGGAGCCGGACTCGCCCACGATGCCGAGCGTCTCGCCGTAGTCGAGATCGAAGCTCACGCCGTCGACGGCGTGCACGACCCCGTCACGGGTGAAGAAATGGGTGGAGAGGTCTCGCACCTCAAGCAGCCTGCGTGCGTGCCGCCGATCGTCCGCCAGTTGCGCGGCGAGCCTGCGCCCCTCCTCCGTCTCGACCGTGATGTCATCGGGCAGCTCGGAAAGCTCCGGGCTGCCCGGGGCCCGGCTCGTGTCGTCGGTCAACGTCAAGTTACTGCTTCCCCTTGAGCTTGGGATCGAGCGCGTCTCGCAGGCCATCACCCAGGAACGTGAAGCTGATGAGCGCGATGGCCACGGCGAGCGCCGGGAAGAGGACGAGGTGCGGGGCCGCCTGTAGCGAGCGCTGGCCGTCCGCCACGAGGCTGCCCCACGACGCGCGCGGCGCCTGGACGCCGACGCCGATGAAGGCGAGCGTGGCCTCCGCCAGGATCGCCCCCGGAATCCCGAGCGTCACCGCCACGATGATCGGGCCCAGGGCGTTCGGCAGCAGGTGCCGCGTCACGATCTTGCGATCCGACACACCGATGGCGCGCGCGGCCTCCACGAATTCGGACTCCTTGAGGCTCAGCAGCTGCCCGCGCACGAGGCGCGCCATGGTCACCCAGGCGGTGAGCCCGATGGCCACGAAGACGATCAGCAGACCGTCGATGGCCTTGCCGAAGAACGTGTCGCGGAAGGCGACGCTGAGCAGGATGATGAAGAGCAGGTCCGGGAAGGCATAGACGATGTCGGTGATGCGCATGAGGAGCGTGTCGAGTCGACCGCCGAACCAAGCCGCCGCGGCGCCCACCGGCACGCCGATGCCGAGCACCACGATCTGCACGATGAGCGCGACCGTCATGCTGATGCGCGCTCCGTCCATGAGGCGGCTCAGCAGGTCACGCCCCAGCCCATCGGTCCCCAGGATATGCGGGCCCTGGAAGGGCGGGATGGGCCGGTTGCGGTTCTGCGCGAGCGCCGGGAGGTCCTGGGCGCGGTATTCGAACGGCGTCAGGTACGGACCCACGATGGCGATCAGGATGAGCAGGATGACGATGATGCCGCCCACGATCGCCAGGCGGTTCTTGAGCAGGCGGCGGTACGCATCGCCCCACAGGCTCGTCGGCTTGCGTGTCTTGACGGCGGCGGGCGCCTCGAGGACGCCGGCTTGGTTGACCATCGCTCTCAGGACTCCTCAGCTGTAGCGAATGCGCGGGTCGATGTAGGCATACAGCACGTCGACCACGAGGTTCATGACAGCGATGGCGACAGCGTACAGGATGGTCATGGCCATGATCACCCCGTAGTCACGCTGCGAGATGGCGGTGATGTAGTAGCGACCGATGCCCGGCACGCCGAAGATCGTCTCGATGATGAAGCTGCCGGTGATGAGGAAGGCGAGGATCGGACCCAGGATGGTGACGACCGGGATCAGCGCGTTGCGGATCATGTGGATCGTGACGATGCTCCGCTCGCGGAGCCCCTTGCTCTGCGCCGTGCGCACGTAGTCCATGCGCGTCACCTCGAGCATCGAGGCGCGGGTGTAACGGGCGATCTGCGCGATGGGGAAGCCGGCCAGCGCGACGGTCGGCAGGACCCAGCGTTGCGGCTCCGACCAGATCGACGACTGCGTGGGGAACCAGCGTAACCCGACCGCGAAGACGACGATCAGCAGGATCGCGAGGATGAAGCTGGGCGTGGCGATGCCGATCATGCTCACGAAGGTGGCCACGTAGTCGGGCATCCGGTTCTGGCGCAGCGCCGCGATGACCCCCAGCGGGATGCCGACGATCACCGCCAGCAGGAAGGCCATGATGCCCAGGTGGACCGTGATCCCGATGCCGTCGGCCACGATGTCGTTCACGTCGCGATCCGGATACTTGTACGACGGCCCCAGGTCGCCGGTCACGATGCCGCCGACCCAGTTCAGGTACTGGACGGGCATCGGATCGTTGAGGCCGTACTTGTCGTTGAGGCGCTGGACCGTGGCAGCCGGCAGCCGCTTCTCACGGGCCCATGGCCCGCCCGGGGCGGCGTGCATCAGCGTGAAGGTGATGACGGACACGACGAACAGGACCGGGATGATCCACAGGATCCGACGAATGATGTATCCGACCACGGCTGTGACTCCTACGTGGTGACGCGGGTGAGTCTACTCGACGGCCGCGAGGTCCAAGGCTGGTTGCCTTGGGCGTCGCGGCCGTCGGGTGAGGTGGCGGACCACCCCACCCGACTCGCTATGGGCCTACGCGGCCTTGATCATCCGATGCTCAGTGATCGGCGATCGTGACCTTGTAGAAGAAGAGCTCGCCCGCGACCTGGCTGTCCTGAGCCGTCGGGGCAAAGTTCTGCACCCACGGCTTGACGAGCGAGAAGCGGGACCCGAAGCGCAGCGGGATCAGCGGAGTGTCCTCCATGACCATCTGCTGTGCCTCGTTGTAGAGCGGCAACTGCTCATCGAGAGTCGGCGCAACCGCCGCCTCCTTCAGGAGCGCGTCAACGTCCTCGTTGCAATACCCCATGTTGTTGTTCCCGCTGGTGCAGGTGATGAGGTCGGTGAGGAAGTTGTTCGGATGCGGGTAGTCGGCACCCCAGCCAAGGCGGAAGATGTCGAACGGATCCTCGGCCAGGCGGTCGAGGTACGCACCCCACTCGAGGCCGACCGGCGCGACGTCCACGCCGAAGGCCTGGCGCCACTGCTCGACCAGGAAGGCAACCTTGTCCTCGTGGTTGGCATCGGTGTTGAAGCCGATCTCCAGCCCGGTGAGGTCATCGACCGTCATGCCCAGCTCGTCAAGGCCAGCCTGGAAATCAGTCTTGGCCTGCTCGACGTCATACGGGTTGCCGATGGTGCTGCAGTCCTGGAAGCCAGGCATGCCCGGGGGAACCAGACCGCACGCCACCGAGCCGATGCCCGAGAAGGTCGTCGCGATCATGGTCTCCTTGTCGACGGACTCATCGAACGCGTGACGCATGTTCACGCTGTTGGTGAAGATGCCGTCGGGGTTCTTCAGGTCGTAGCCCATGTAGTAGATGCTGAGCACGTCGCCGGTCAGCACCTCCTGGCTGAGCTTGGGATCGTCCTGGATGCGCGGGACCTCCTCGGAGGGAACGCTGCCCAGGTCGAGCTCGTCAGCCTCGTAGGCGGCGAGCGAAGCGGCCGGATCCTGGATCATGGCCATCTCGACGCGGTCGATGGTGACCTCGTCGCCATTCCAGTTCGGGTTCGGGGTGAGCACGATGCGAGCGTTGTGCTCCCACGCGTCGAGCTGCATCGGGCCGGAGCTGACGTAGTTCTCAGCCTCGGTGAAGCCTTCCGACTCGACCCAGCTCTGCTGCAGCGGAACGGTGACCCACAGGGCGGCGATGTACACGAAGTACGAGGCCGGTCGGGCCAGGTCCACGACGAACGTCTGGTCGTCAGGAGCGGAGACGCCGAAATCGGCGAGCATGCCGTCGATGTCGTCGTCAGTCAGGACCTCGGAGTCCTCGTCGCAATCCTCCGGCGGATCCTCGGCGGGAATCTCGAGGCAGGTGGCGCCGAGGAGGTCCTCGCCGCCCGCGACGTCGGCCATGACGTAGCTGTAGCCCGCGGCGGTGCGCGGGTCGATCAGGCGCTGCCAGCTGTACACGAAGTCGCCGGCAACGATCGGATCACCGTTGCTGTAGGTGATGCCTTCCTTGAGGTGGAAGGTGATCTGCGTGCCGTCTTCGCTGATGTCCCAGCTGTCGGCGAGGCCCGGCACCACGGCCAGCTCCTCGTCGAAGTAGGCCAGCGGGTAGGTGATCGAGCGCAGGACCACGATGGACGCGCTGTCCGTCGCCTGCGTCGGATCGAGGGAGGGCGGCTCACCGCCGATGTCAACGCGGAGCACCTGGTCCGCCGAGCTGGCGCCGCCATCGGTCGCGGCCGTGCTGCTGCCCGGCTCCTCCGATGACGAGCCCGATGGGGTGCTGCAGGCTGCCAGCATCAATGCCAGCGCCGCAAAGGCACCCACCGATTTCTTAAACCACATACAACCATCCTTTCGCCTTACCGGCGTGCGTCGAGAACGCCGCGATGCGCGGCGCATCGGTCTTGCGCGCCATGAGCTCATCGCTCCATACGCGGCAGGGACCGTCGAGTCATGACGTGCCTAGATCGTCGAGTTCGACCTCCTCTCCTCCATCTCCGTGCGGCGGGAAGCTGAAGCGCCACACGCGAACACGCCGACGCGGGCGCGGCCACATGACCTTGCCCGACGTTGGGCTGCTCGGGGAAAAGCCGCGCAATCATTGTCCGAGGGATATGACCTCGTCAAGAACGCACCACCTTCCCTCGCGCGCGTCGGGCCGTACTGGTACTACCGCCCGCGTCGCTGATCGGTTCATTCCGCATGCTCAGGATACGTACGCGTACGCTTCCGCGCGGGCGATCGCCGCACCGTCGACCCCGTTCCCGGCGAGCTCGAAGGCGTGGCTGGTGTTGGCGTCGAGCGCCTCTCCGACCGACGCGCCGACGACCGCGCCGACGAAGCGGTCCGATGCGTCGAAGAACGCGACCCCGACGGTGGGCGGCCGATCACGCGCCGTGCCACCCGCGGTGAGCGTCCCGCTGACGGTCACGCTGCCGTCGGGACCCGGCTCCCAGGCGAGGTCGCTGACCGCAAGCGGCAGGCTCGGCAGGTCGTCCATGCCACGCGTGGGGCAGTACTTGATGTGGCTGACCAGGTCACCCGCGGTGCCCTCTCCGGCGATCGGCTCGCCGCCCATCAGGTAGTAGCCGGTCTCCCCCGGCTGGAGGATCGCGGGACTCGGAAAGAAGCGTCCGTTGCGCGTGTAGACCGCGTTGCCGCCCTGCTGCCATTCGAGGCGCACCACCGGCTCGTACAGCTGCGTCGGCTCGTAGTCGTACAGCGTGTTCAGGAAGGTGACCGGCTCCTCGCCGGTGTTGCGCAGCTCGAAATACATCGATGCGTAGCCACCCGCGATGCGCACCTCCTGGGTCATCTCGCCGCGAAACGGCTTGACAGGGCCGGGGCGCGGTCCGACCTCGACGGTGAAAGCCACCGGCCCGACGGCCGCGGCGGCGGACGGCGTGACCGCGGTGGCCGACGGGACCGGCACGGCGGAACCGGGTGCGCCGCTGCCTGCCGGGGCGGGCGCGCAGGCGGTGACAACCACGATGACGACGAGGGCAGCCGCGAGGCGGCGTCCGGCGGGAGCGCGGCCGATCATTGCAGCCAGCGGGTGATCTCCGCGATCGGCGTGGAGCGCTCGGGCGGCGGCGCCGGATCGGCGAAGGCGATGGCACCGGTGGCTGGCGGGCTCGGCGCCACGTACTTGAGATACCAGGCATCGCCCCACGGATCGCGGACGCGGTTCGCGTCGTTCTCAGCTCGCTCGAGCATGCCCGGCCAGGTGCTGTTGCGCGGCTCGAACACGGTCGGGCGATCGGCGTCGTCCCCGAGCACGAACGTCACGAGCATGACCGCCATCGCGGCCCCCGCGGGAGCCAGGCGCACCCAGCGCCAGGTACGCGAGAACCAGGTGGCATGCTCCTCCTCGCGCATGGCCCGCTCGCGGACCGCGGCGAAGGCCATGGGAGACGGCTCCACGTCCTCGACCCGCTCCGCCAGGGCGCGTCTGAGCTGACGCACGAGCGCTCGATCCAGCCCGACGGTGTCCTGGCAGCGCGCGCAGCCGGCCAGGTGGTCGATGTGCGAAGCCGATCGCCGATCGAGCTCGCCGAAGCGCAGGCGCTCCAGCAGCTCGCGGCTGACGTTACGACAGCTCATCGGTCGCCAGGGCATGTGCCGGCAGCGTGCCGCGGCGCTCGACGGGCAGCCGGATGCGAAGCGCCTTGAGGGCATAGTGCAGGCGCGACTTCATGGTCCCGACGTTGCATTCCGCGATCTCGGCCGCCTCGGCCAGCGAGTAGCCGTGCAGGTAGTAGAGGATCACCGCAGTCTTCTGCTTGGGCGGCAGCGAGTCGATGCCGCGCTGCAGGACCTCGACGATCTCGCGCGACTCGACGATCTGATCGGGGCGCGAGGTGAGGTCGGTCACCAGGTTGGTGATGAGCGAGGTGATCGGTTCCGCCAGCGTGCGGCGACGCGCCACGCGGGTGTAGCACAGGTTCGTGGCGACGCGCTGCAGCCAGGGCAACGGCGAGACATCGGTCCGAAGGCGCTCGCGAACGCGGTAGGCCTTCACGAAGCAGTCCTGCAGGACCTCCTCGGCCAGGAAGGGGTCGCGTGTGATCGCCATGGCGGTGGCGTAGATCGGGCGCTTGTACGTGTTGAAGAACTCCTCGAACGCGTCGAGATCGCCCGATTGCATGCGCTCGACGAGGCCGTCCGAGCCCTGGATTGGCATCTGCACCCCACCCGCGGTTGACCCGTGCTTCCTGCGCATCCTACGCTGCGACGTCACCGAAGGTTCACTCCCACCGATAGCGCAGGTCCGGCCTGCGCGCCGCGCTCGCCTCATCGAGGCGGCCCACCGGCGTGCTCAGCGGAGCCCGCCTGATGGATTCGGGATCGGTTACGGCGCGCTGCGCGATGTCGTGCATGACGTCCACGAAGCGGTCGAGCGTCTCGAGGCTCTCCGTCTCGGTCGGCTCGATCATGAGCGCCTCCTCGACGATGAGCGGGAAGTAGATCGTGGGCGGATGCATCCCCTCGTCCAGGATGGCCTTGGCCATGTCGAGCGTCGTGACGCCATGCTCGCGCTTCTGGCGCCGGCCGCTGAACACGACCTCGTGCTTGCAGACGCGGTCGTA
>JBDTNK010000010.1:0-49826 GCA_039933775.1 Chloroflexota bacterium
TGGACCGCGATCATCCGCGGATCCGCGAGCGGCATGACGGTCGGTCCGGAGAGCCCGGGAATCAGCTCCCGGATGCGCTCAAGCGAGGCCGTCGGCGCGTTCATCATCATGTACTCCTTGCCGCGAGCGTCGGCGACGCTGCGCAGCATGGCCACCAGCGGGGCGATGAGCGGCGAGCGGTCGATCTGCCCGGGACGCGAGACGAGCACCGCCTGCGAGTCGAGCAACGTGGCGATGGAGCGCAGCCCGTTGAGGCGCAGCGTGCTGCCGGTCGCGACCAGGTCGACCACGGCGTCCGCGACGCCGAGCTGGGGCGTGACCTCGACCGCCCCGTTCACCTCCACGACCCGTGCCTCCACCCCGACCCGGGCCAGATAGGCGGCGGTCACGCGCGGAAAGGAAGTGGCGATGCGCTGTCCCTCGAGATCTTCGATGCGCTCCACCCCGGTGCCGCGCGGCGCGGCGAGGACCAGCGAGCAGGCGCCGAAGCCCAGCTCCAGGATCGTCTCGAGATCACGACCCTGCTCCGCGACGAGGTCCGCGCCGGTGATCCCGATGTCCACCAGCCCGTCGGCGACGTACTCGGGCACATCGTCGGTGCGCACGAAGAGCAGATCGATCTCGAAGTTGCGCGCGGCCGCCGTCAGCCGGCGCTCCGACAGCTCGAAATCCAGCCCGGCATCGCGCAGCAGCGCGACCGATGGCTCCGAGAGCCTTCCCTTGTTCGGCAGCGCCAAGCGCAGCGCGCCGTCGCCGTTCAGCCCCGCGGCGTTCATGGTCGCTCCGACCCGCTCCGCGCGCGATCAAGCACCTGCCGGTAGCCGTCGCGGCCGTAGCGCAGCCACTGGTTGACGCGGCTGATCGTGGCGCTCGAGGCGCCCGTCTGGCCGCTGATCTCGTGGTAGCTGACCCCGTCGGCCAGGAGGCGCGCGACGTGCCAGCGCTGGCCCAGCTCGCGGAGCTCATTGACGGTGCACAGGTCACGCAGGAAGCGCAGCGCCTCGGTCTCGTCCTCCAAGCTCGCGATCGCACGCGCCAGATCGTGGGTCTCTGCGGTCATCCAGCGCTCGTCGCCAGCGTCCGCGCGGGGCGCATCCTGCGACTCGATCAGCTTCTCGTTCATTGCTTTAGCAAACTAAACCGCTAATGAGATGCCGTCAAGGCGGCGGAGTCGAGGTGTCGACTGCCGGGGCGCCGACCTCGGGCCCGCGAATCCTCCTCCTCGGGCTTAACCGGGTGATGGAGGGACGTCTGGCACCGCCGCACCGGACACCCCCGGCCAGCGCAGGGCAAAGATCGCGCGCGGCCGCCGCTGCTCGACCACGACCGAACCGCCCTGCGCGGCCATCGTGGCGTGCACCAAGTAGAGGCCCAGCCCCAGGCCTCGCCCGACGGCCAGGCGGTCATGGAAGAGCCGCTCGGCGACGTCGTCGGCGAGCCCCGGTCCTCCATCGGCAACGCGCAGCACCACGGGGTCGCCGTCGACCACCTCGATGTCGATGCCCAGCCCGTCCTCCGAATAGCGATCGGCATTCGTCAGCAGATTGGCGATCGCCTGCTCGGCCAGCGGCCGATCACCCAGCGCGGTCACCTGTTCAGCTGGCAGCGTGCAGCGCACCTCACGCTCGCTGCCGCGCGTGCGCAGCCGCTCGATGGCGGCGTCGATCGCGGCGTGCACGTCAAAGGGCTTGCGCTCTGCCTCGACGGCGCCGGCATCGGCCCGCGAGTAGAGCTCCAGGCGTTCAAGGATGCCGATGGCGGCCTGGACCGATTCGAGCGCGCGCACGGCGTGCGAGGCGGCCCGTTGTGGGAGCGCGGGGTCGCGCTGCGCGAGCTCGATGCGTGCCTTGGCGACGGCGAGCGGATTGCGCAGCTCATGGGCCACGAAGCTGGCGAAGCGTGACAGCCGCCGGCGTTCGTCCTCCTCCGCGCCCACGTCACGCAGCAGCAGCACACACCCGCCGCCGGGGATCGGCGTGCCCTCGACGTCGATGAGCACGTCGCGCCCCGACATCGGCAGGCGGACAATGATGCGCTCTCGGACCGCGGCGGACTGCGCGCCGATCTGCGGCCACTGCGCGCGTGGCAGCGGCCGGCCTTGCTCGTCGCGCGGCTCGGCGGTGTGTCCCCACTCCTCCACCGAGCGGTCGAAGAAACTGCGACCGAAGAGCCGCAGCGCGGCGCGGTTGCCGTACGTTCCGCGCGGCTCGGCGTCGTACACGATGAGCGGCTCGGGAATCGCCTCCGCGACCTCTGCCAGGCGCACCCGCTCCCGCTCGGCCGCCTGCAGCGCCGTGTTCAGCTGCGAGCGCGCGCCCTCGGCCGCCGCGGTCTGCCGCACCGCCTGCCGCTCAGCGATGTCGGAGGCGTCTCGCGCTCGCGCGACGTCCCAGCGACGGCGGTCGGCGGCCAGCGCCAGCAGCACAATGAACGGGGCGCCGATCACGAAGCTCGCGAGCTGAATGGCATCGACGCCGCCGATCGGTGCGTCGTGGGAGGGCAGGATCGCGAACAGGATGATGATCAGGCCGGCGGCGCCATACGACATCAGCGCGGATCGTGACCCGAGTCCCAGGCCCACGAGCGCGACGGCGAGCACCGGGATGACGGTCAGCGGGGTGACGACGCTCGCCGCGTCGGCGAGCAGCACCGCCAGCACCGCGCTGGCGACACCGATGAAAGCGCCGAGCAGGATCCGCACCTCAGGTCTGAGTCGCGTCACGTGCTGCCCTCCGTCTCGATGCGGCTGGGGCCGACAGGCCTACGATCGACCGCGCGGCGCTCCGGGCCGCGCTCCGGGCCGCGCGTTCTCGGGCCCGCCCCAGGCGGGCGCGCGCGGCTGCGATGCGGCGCACCGGGTCGCCGCCGATCTGCCGCCGATCGAGCGCTGCGGGATGCTCGCCGCGAGCGATCTCCGCCAGCAGCGTCGAGGCGCGATCCAGCTGCCCCGACTCGGTGAGGAGCTGCACCAGGCTGTACCAGCGCGCCGGCTCGTTGCGGGGCACGTCGCGGAGTCGGTCGACGAGCTCAGCGGCGCGGCCCAGGTTGCCGGCCCGGCGATGGGCCATCGACGCGGCGCGCACATCGGCGAAGGTCGGCTCCAGTCCGAGCGCCTCGAGGTAGTTGAGCAGCAGCTCGGCATGCTCGGCACGCTGCTGCGGCGGCCCACGCCGGACGAGGCGATCGCGGAACGGGGCCAGGACGGCGCGGATCTCGCGATCGACCCAGCGGCGCTGCGCCGAGCCCGGCGCATAGCGCTCACCGACGCGATGCAGGAACGCGGCGCCGCGCAGGTAGCCGTCGGTCGCGACCCAGGCGTCGCGCAATCCGGAGCGCGCCAGGGTGTCGAACGACGGGTCGAGCTCCACGAGGCGTTCCAGCGCGCCGACCCAGTCGTCCAGCCTGCCGCGCTCGCGGTAATACGTGGTCGCGCGGCGCAGCCAGTACAGCTCGTGGTGCTCATGCCAGTCCTGGCCGTCGATGTAATGCTCGATGATCCAGCGCTCCTGCGCCGCTGGGCCGGCGAGCCAGACCTGCGCCGGTACCCGGAAGCCCGCCACGTTGCGCCACTGTGGCTGGTGCCACTGGCTGGCGACCATCGGCTCGTGCGCCACGCGGCGACGCGGGGGCGCGGCCCGGGACGCCTCTCCCTCGTCGAGCGGCCACGCGAGCGTGGTCGCGTCGCCATGCTCCAGGTCGCGGTTGTAGTGCAGCCGTCGCAACGGGTCGCGCAGCTCCGCCCAGGCGCGGTTGAGGATCGAGGTGCGCAGCGTGGCCAGCTCGGTCTCGGCGCTGCGGTCGGGGTGATGGCGCAGGACGGCATCACGAAACGCCGAGCGCAGCTCCGCCACGCTGGCGCCGGGTGAGGCGCCAAGGATCGCGTAGTAATCGCGCTGCTCGGTTCGCACCTGGTCGGATCGCGTCGAGCCTGCTGTGGCCATGACCGACGAGCATAACGCGGCCAGCGCCGACCCAGACCGGCACGGCGCGTCGTACCATGCGCCGCATGGTCGCCCAACCTCCAGCCACGCCGCGTCACGCGGGTCACCTGCTGATCATCGGCGGTGCGGAGGACAAGCTGCGCCAGCGCCAGATCCTGGGGCGCTTCGTCTCCCTCGCCGGCGGCGCGGATGCGCGGGTCGTCGTGATCTCGACCGCTTCATCGCTCGGTGACGAGGCGACCGAGCTGTATCGGGAGCTGTTTCGGCAGATGGGCATCCCCGACGTCCGTGGCCTGCGTCCGCTCGTGCGCGACGATGCCAACGACCCCGCGCAGGTGGCGGCGCTCGACGATGCCACCGGCGTGTTCATGACCGGCGGCAACCAGCTCCGCCTGTCAAGCGTCATCGGCGGCACGCTGCTCGGCCGCACGATCACCGAGCGTCATCGCCACGGGGCGATCGTGGCCGGCACGAGCGCCGGCGCATCGGCGATCAGCACCCACATGGTCGCCTTCGGAACATCGGGCGCGACCCCGAAGCAGCGCATGACCCAGATGAGCGCCGGACTGGGGCTGCTGCCGGGGGTGATCATCGACCAGCATTTCGAGCAGCGCAATCGCATCGGCCGCCTGCTTGCGCTCGTCGCACAATCGCCATCGCTGCTCGGCATGGGTATCGACGAGGACACCGCCGCCCTCGTCAGCCCGGGCGGGGTGATGGAGGTCCTCGGCAAGGGCTCGGTCATGATCATCGACCCGGCTCGCATCCAGACCGATGCCTACGAGGTCAAGCGCCATCGGCCGATGATGGTGTCGGGCGTGGTCCTGCACTCGCTGCCGCCCGGCTATCGGTTCGACTTGCGCAAGCGGCGACTCATGGCGCCGCTGCGGCCTGTCTCGGCCTCGGAGCGGGAGCTCGCCTCGCTGCGCTGGGCCGGCGATCAGACGCGCAAGCTCATCCGGCGCATCGCCGCCGAGGGCGCGGATGACGGCGCCCCCGAGCGCGCGCGGCGCCGGGCACAGAACGCACGACGTCACGAGGAGGCCAGCGAATGACGCGGGCGCGCGCCAAGGTCCCGGGGAAGGGTGCCGCCGCAGCCGAGGGCGCAGCGCCGCAGGCCAGCGGCCCACGCGCCACGCTGCGCATCCTCGAGACAAGGGTCTATCGCGGCCCCAGCTTCTGGAGCTACGACCCGTCGATCAAGCTGCTCGTCGACCTCGGCGTGCTCGAGGCGTGGCCATCGGACACGATCCCCGGCTTTGTGGACGCGCTGCTCGAGATGCTGCCCGGCGTGGGGCTGCACAGCTGCTCCACGGGGCGCACCGGGGGCTTCGAGCAGCGCCTGCGCGATGGGACCTGGGTCGGACACGTGGCGGAGCACGTGGCGTTGCAGCTGCAGCGCGAGACCGGTACCGAGGTCGGGCGCGGTAAGACGCGCGGGGCGGGCAAGAAGGGTCGCTACCACGTCGTCTTCGGCTACGGCGACGAGACGGTCGGGGTCGCCGCCGGCAAGCTGGCGGTGCGGCTCGTCAACCACCTCGTCGAGGTTGAGCCGGAGTTCGATTTCCGCCGCGAGCTCGAAGCGCTGATCCTGCTCGCCGAACACGCCGCCTTCGGACCGTCGACCCAGGCCCTGCTCGACGAGGCGGCGCTGCGCGACATCCCGTGGATCAGGCTTAACGACGCGTCGCTGCTGCAGCTCGGCCACGGCGTGCACCAGCAGCGCATCCGCGCCACCATGACCTCCGCCACGAGCTCCATCGGCGTCGACGTCGCGTCCGACAAGAAGCTGACCAACAAGCTGTTGGCCGCCACGGGCGTCCCCGTTCCGCGCGCCGAGATCGTGCGCGACGAGGACGATGCCGCGACCGCTGCCACGCGACTCGGATTCCCGGTCGCGGTCAAGCCGCTCGACGGCAACCACGGGCGCGGCGTGATCCTCAACCTGAACGACGAGGACGCGGTGCGCGGCGGCTATCGCCTGGCCCGCGCGCATTCGCGACGCGGCGGGGTCATCGTCGAGACCTACCTGGCCGGCAACGACTACCGCTGCCTAGTCATCGGCGGGCAGCTGCGAGCGGTCGCGCAGCGCCTGCCCGCGCACGTCGAGGGTGATGGAAAGCACAGCCTGCAGGAGCTCGTCGAGCTCACCAACCAGGACCCGCGCCGCGGCCTTGGCCATGAAAAGGTACTGACCCGCATCAAGCTCGACGACGAGTCGGTGACGTACGCGCGCGAGCAGGGCTTCGAGCTGTCCGACGTCCCGCCACGCGCGCAGCGCATCTACCTCAAACGCACCGCGAACATGAGCACCGGCGGGATCAGCATCGACCGCACCGAGGAGATCCACCCCGAAAACGTCGAGATCGCGGAGCTCGCGGCGCAGGTGGTGGGGCTCGACATCGCGGGCATCGACCTGGTCTGCCCCGACATCAGCCTGCCCGTGCGCGAGACCGGTGGCGGCATCGTGGAGGTGAACGCGGCGCCGGGCTTCCGGATGCATACCAACCCGACCGAGGGCGAGCCGCAGTACGTCGCCAAGCCGGTCCTCGACATGCTCTTCCCGCCCGGCTCGACGGCACGCATCCCGATCATCGCGGTCACCGGCAGCAACGGCAAGACCACCACGGCGCGGATGATCGCGCACATCCTCAAGGGGATGGGGCGCAAGGTCGGGATGACGAGCACCGACGGCATCTTCGTCGACGGCCGCCTTATTCGGAAGGCCGATGCCTCCGGTCCGCGCTCGGCCTCGATGGTGCTGCAGAACCCCAGCGTCGACACCGCGGTCTTCGAGGTGGCGCGCGGCGGCATCCTGCGCGAGGGTCTCGGCTACCAGCGCAACGACGTGGCCGTCGTGCTCAACGTGACCGGCGATCACCTGGGCCTGGGTGGCATCAACACCGTCGAGCGCCTGGCGCAGGTGAAACAGGTGATCGTCGAAGCCGTACCGCGCTCCGGCTTCGCCGTCCTGAACGCCGACGATCCACTGGTGGCGAAGATGGGCCGCGCCAGTTCCGGAGCGGTCATCTACTTCGGCGCGGATCCGAACAACGACCGGATCCGCTTTCAGGCATCACGTGGGCGGCGCGCGGTGACCCTCGAGCCGGGACGCAACGGCGAGATGATCGTGCTGCGCCAGGGGCGCAAGTCGATGCCGCTGGTCTGGACGCACCTGCTGCCGGCGACCTTCGAGGGCCGCGCGCGCATGAACGTGATGAATGCGCTGGCCGCCGCGGCGGCGGCATGGGCCGCGGGCGCGCACCTGCACGACATCCGGCAGGGCCTGCGCACCTTCACCACCAGCTACTACATGGCCCCGGGCCGCCTGAACGTCTTCGAGCTCGACGGCTACCGGGTCATCGTCGACTACGCCCACAATCCGCCCGCGGTCCACGCGCTCGGCGAGTTCGTCGACCGACTAGCCGAAGTCTCACCGGGTGGCCGCCGCCCGCTCGTCACCGGGCAGCGCATCGGGGTCATGGCGACCGCCGGTGATCGGCGCGACGAGGATATTCGCGAGCTCGGCGCGGTGGCCTCGAACTACTTCGACCACATCATCGTGCGCGAGGACGCGCACACGCGTGGACGCCCCCGCGGCGAGGCGGCCGCACTGATCGAGGAGGGCGTGCGCGCCGGCATGGCGGAGGGCAAGAGAACGCGCGCGGTCGAGATCGTGACCGACGAGCTCGAGGCCACCCGACGAGCGCTCGACATGGGGCGCGACGGTGATGTGATCGTCGTCTGTGTCGATCACGCCAACGACGTGTGGAAGGAGCTGCAGCGCCGGCAGCACGGTCGGGCAAGCGAACGGTCCGATGGAACGCTGCGCGCGATCACCAGCAGCGAGGACGACCTCGACCAGGCGGAGCCCATCTAGCCCTCGGCCGTCACGCTCGCTGGCAGGATCGCCTGCAGGTCGGCGTACCCGACCGGCGCGTAGCCGGCCGCGTGGAGCCAGTCGAAGACCTGCTGCCGGTCGGCGTGGCTCATCACGGTGACCACGTCGCCGCGCGTCGACCGACGAAGGAGCTCCTCGAGCGATGCCACCTCGTTCGGCAGGATGTCGATTCCGGCGGGGTCGAGCCCGCCCTCGGCGGCTCCGTCGATGAAGAGCTGCGCCATCTCCATCGCGTCGCGTCCGCGGAGGTAGTGCTCCTTCTGGCAGATCACCACGATGTCGGCGGCCTCACCCGCTGCGCGCCCGAGGCTGCGAAGGATCGCATCGGTCCGGTCGCCCGCGGTGCCCAGCGCGAGCAGCACGCGCGCTGATCCGGCGAGTGCGCGGCTCACCTCGAGCAGGCCACGCAGGCCCGCCTCGTTGTGGGCGAAATCGACGAGCACCAGGCGACCGTCGCGAGCGAACAGATTGAGCCGGCCCGGATTCGTCGCCTCGTCGAGGGCGAAGGAGCGGAGTCCGGCACGGATGCGGCGTGGCGTGATTCCCAGCGCATCGCACGCCGCGACGGCGGCCAGCGCGTTCGCGATGTTGTTGCGCGACATGCCGGCGAACGTGACCGGCACCTCGACCGCCGGGACGAGCCGGAGCGGCCGCCGATCGGGACGCCGCAGCACCAGCCAGCCGTTGCGATAGACCGCGGCACGCCCGCCACGCCGCAGGGTGCGTCGCACCGCTGCGGCATCGGGATCGAGGCTGAAGACGTAGAGGTGGGCGCGCGTCCGGCGCCGCATCTCGTACGTGCGCTCGTCCTGGGCATTCAGCACCGTCCAGCCGTCGCGCCGGGTGATGCGCACCACGGCGCTCTTGACCTCGGCCAGCTCGTCGACCGTATCGATGCCATTGAGGCCCAGGTGGTCCGCGCTCACGTTCGTGACGACCGACACGTCGTTGCGGGCGTAGCCGATGCCGCGCAGCAGGATTCCGCCCCGCGCGGTCTCGAGCACGGCAAGGTCCAGGCCGGGCTCCGACAGGACCCGAGCGGCGCCGCCGTACCCCGTCCAGTCCCCCGCCTCGACCAGCTGACCGCCGATGAAGATGCCGTCGGAGTTCGTCATCCCGACCCGCCGACCGGCGCTGGCCGCGATGTGGGCGACGAGCCGGGTCGTGGTGCTCTTGCCGTTCGTGCCGGTGATGGCCACGATCGGCACCTGTGGCTGCGACATGTGCGCCAGCGGGCCCATGGCCACCGAGCGCAGACCGGCCAGCTCGGTCTGCAGACGTCGGGCGCCGAGCGCGATGCGCGCCGCCGACGAGCCGATCGACTGGCTGATGATCCGCCGCCGCCACGGATAGGCGACGATCGCCCGCAGGTCGTCGTGCGAGCGCCGGAACGCCAGACGAGGCGCCGGCAGATCGAGCATCTCGTGCAGCCGGCGAACGTTCTCGCCGGCCCGCTGCGCGACGCGCGCGGCGGCCCCCGGCGTGGGGCTGCTGAACTCGAGCTTGACAGCGGGGCGCGTGAAGAAGCGGTTCGGACCTTCGAGGACGCGCAGCTCGTCGAGCTGCGTTCCGTCACGGGCGCGCGGCGCATCGCTGGGCATGGCCGGGAGTTTACACTCGCCCCCGATGCCCTCCCTGCCTGCCCTCGACGCCCTGCGCGCCGCAGTCGCCGACCGCCATCCACGCTATCTCGCGGAGCTCGAACGGCTCGTGAATATCGATTGCGGCTCGTATACGCCCGATGGCGTGAACGCCGTGGCGACCTTCGCCGCCGATGCACTGCGCGCGCTCGGAGCCGACGTCGCGCGCATTCCACACGCGCCGATCGATGGGGCGCGGCAGCTCGGCGATCTCGTGGTCGGGCGCATCGATGGCGAGGGACCGCGGCTGCTGCTCATCGGGCACATGGACACCGTCTTTGAGGAAGGCACGGCGGCCGAGCGCCCGTACCGAGTCAAGGGTGGCCGCGCCTACGGTCCCGGGGTGACGGACATGAAGGCGGGACTGCTCGCCGGACTGCATGCGGTCGCGGCGCTGCAGGCGGTCGGTGGCGCACCTCGCGTGACGTTCGTCTGCAACCCGGACGAGGAGATCGGGTCGCCGTTCAGCACGCCGGTCATCCGGAACCTCGCGGCCGAGCACGATGTGGCGCTGGTGCTCGAGTGCGCGCGGGCCAACGGCGACATCGTCAGCGCTCGCAAGGGGATCGCCGATGCGGTCGCGATCTTCCGAGGTCGCGCCGCCCACGCCGGCATCGAGCCGGAGAAGGGCCGCAACGCGGTCCTGGCGGCTGCCCACGCCACGATCGCCATCCACGCCCTGAACGGGCGCTGGCCGACGGCCACGCTCAACGTCGGCACGGTTCAGGGCGGCACGCGCCCGAACGTCGTCGCGGAGCGCGCCGAGCTGCAGATCGACCTGCGCGCTCGCGGCGGCGAGGAGCTCGACGCGGCATGGCAGGCGGTCGCGGCGCTGGTCGCGGAACCGGCCATCGCCGACGTGACCGCCACCCTGGAACGCACCGCCTTCCACCCGCCCATGGAACGCAGCGTGGCGGCCGAGCGGCTCGTGGCGCTCGCGCAGCGGCTCGCCGGCGAGCTCGGGTTCACAGTGAACGACGCGGCCACCGGCGGCGCGAGCGACGCTAACACGACCGCGGCCGCCGGCCTTGCGACCCTCGACGGGCTCGGCCCGATCGGCGGGGACGACCACTCCCCCTCCGAGTGGCTCGATCTCGAGAGTGTCGTCCGGCGCACCACGCTGCTCGCCGCACTCATGCTGCACGCCGATGAGGCGCTCTGAGCCCTGCCCGGAACACGAAGAGGGTTTCCGCGCTCGATGTGAGGGGCGCATGAAGGAGCGTCACGCGGTTGGTGGCGGCTGGCGCCCGGTGACTCCCTTGCGGCGGGCTCGGCTAGAATGGCTGTTCAGTGACCGATGACTTTCGCCACCGCACCGAGCTCGAGGTGCGCTTTCGGGACATCGACGCGCTGCGGCACGTCAACAACGCGGTCTTCTTCAGCTATCTCGAGCAGGCGCGAGCGCGCTACCTGATCGACGTCCTGGATCTCGACATGGTGTCCGGCCTGCCGATGATCCTGGCCAGCGTGCGCCTCGACTACCGCTCCCCGATCCACTACGGCGAGCGGATCGGCATCGACACGCGAGTCGACTGGGTCGGGACGACCAGCATCTCAATGTCACACCGCCTGACCGCGGGCGAGGCCGGGCGGCTGGCGGCTGAATCGGTCACCATTCTGGTCTCATACGACTACGACACCGCTCGGCCGCAGCCGGTCCCCGATGCGTGGCGGACCCGGCTCGCCGCGTACGAGGGCCACTCGCTGGAGCGGCCCGCCATGCACCAGGGAGACTCATGACCGAACCACAGCGCTTCGACCTGCTGATCCTCGGCGGAGGGATGAGCTACGTCGGCGCCATTCGCGCCGCGCAGCTCGGCCTCAAGGTCGCCGTCGTCGAGCGTGACCGACTCGGCGGCACGTGCCTCAACCGCGGCTGCATCCCGTCGAAGGCGCTGCTGGAGACCGCGGACCTGCTGCACCGCGTGACGCAGCAGGGCGCCGAGTTCGGCCTGACCGGCACCGACGGCGTGTCGCTCGACTACGGGCCGCTCGGCGTGCGCCGCGACGCGGTCATCGAGAAGCATGTCAAGGGCGTCGAGTTCCTCATGAAGAAGAACGCGATCAGCGTGCTGCACGGAACGGGCACGCTGACCGGCCCGACCAGCGTGCGGATCAGTGGCGGCGAGTCGGGAGACATCGAGGCCAGCGCCACCGACCTCATCATCGCCACCGGATCCGCGCCGCGGACGCTGCCCGGCCTCGAGTTCGACGGCGAGCGGATCATCAGCAGCGACGAGGCGCTGACCCGCAACGACGTGCCGCGCTCGGTGGTCATCGTCGGCGCCGGGGCGATCGGCGTCGAGTGGGCCAGCATGTACCGCGACTTCGGCGCCGAGGTGACGCTGGTCGAGTACCTCGACCGCATCGTGCCGCTCGAGGATCCGGAGATCAGCAAGGAGCTTGCGCGCACCTTCCGCAAGCGCGGCATCGGCATCCACACCAGCTCCACGATCGATCCTGCGACCATCAAGAGGACCGATGACGGCCTGAGCTTCACGATCGCATCGAAGGACGACAAGCAACGGACCGATGTCGACGCCGAGGTCATCCTTGTCGCGGTCGGGCGGCGGCCGCTGACCGATGGCATCGGGCTGGAGGCCATCCCGGGCCTGGAGCTCGAGCGCGGCTACATCAAGGTCGACCCGTACATGCGCACCGGCGTTGAGCACGTGTATGCCATCGGCGACATCGTTCCGGGGTTCCAGCTGGCCCACGTCGCCAGCCACGAGGCGACCGTGGCGGTCGAGGCCATCGCCGGGTACGAGCCGGAGCCGGTGCGCATGGACCTTATGCCGCGCGTCACGTTCTGCCGCCCGCAGATCGCCAGTGTCGGCCTCTCCGAAGCCGAGGCGAAGCAGGCCGGACGCGAGACGAAGAGCGGCTCGTTCCCGTTCCGCGCCCTCGGCAAGGCGACGATCGTGGGCGACACTGACGGCTTCGCCAAGCTCATCGCCGACAGCGCCACCGGCGAGCTGCTCGGTGCACACATCATCGGTCCGCACGCCGGCGATCTCCTGGCCGAGCCGACCTACGCGCGGCTGGTCGAGGGCACCGCGGCGGAGATCGCCATGAGCGTGCACGCCCACCCCACGCTGACCGAAGTGCTCGCGGAGGCCGCGCTGGCGGTCGACGGAGCGCCGATCCACATCTGATGGCCACCACGGCGGGGACCGGCGCGCAACCCGCGGCGCTCGGGCTGTCGAACGACGACGTGCTGGCCATGTACCACCAGATGCTCTCGGCGCGTGCTGTTGATGAGCGCATGTGGCTTCTGCAACGGGCCGGGAAGATCGCCTTCATCATCTCTGGCCAGGGACACGAGGGCGCGCAGGTCGGCATCGCCTGGCCCTTCCGCCGCAATCGCGATTGGATCGCGCCTTTCTATCGGTCCATTGCGACGACCATGACCTTTGGGATGAGCGCCGAGGACATCATCACCGCCCACCTGGCCAAGGGCGACGACGTCAGCTCCGGCGGCCGCCAGATGCCGGGCCACTACGGCGGCGCGCCGTTCAACATCGTCAGCGTCAGCTCGCCGGTCGGCACGCAGGTGCTGCACGCGGTCGGCATCGCCATGGGCGCCTGGGTGCGGGGCGACGATGTCGTGACGATGACGAGCTTTGGCGAGGGGACCAGCAACCAGGGCGAGATCCACGAGGCGATGAACTTCGCCGGCGTCCACAAACTGCCCGTCGTGTTCGTGTGCGAGAACAATGGTTACGCCATCAGCGTGCCGCTCAGCCAGCAGGTCGGCGGCGGCAGCGTGGCGGCTCGCGCCGCCGGCTACGGATTCGAGGGCGTCACCGTCGACGGCGGCGACGTGCTCGAGTGCTACCGCGTCGCGAAGGAGGCGCACGAGCGGGCGCGCCGCGGCGAAGGCCCGACGCTGATCGAGGCCACCGTCGTGCGGCTGACGAGCCACAGCTCCGACGACGACCAGCGCCGCTACCGCGACGCGGCCGAGGTCGAGGGGCTCAAGGAGCGTGACCCGATCGCGCTCTTCGCGCGTGAGCTGCGCCAGCTCGGCATCCTGGACGACGCGATCGAGGAGCGGCTGCGGGCCGAGGTCAAGGACGAGATCAATCACGCCACCCGCGCCGCCGAGGCGCGCCCCGAGCCCGACGTGGCGACCGCCGAGCGGCACGTCACCGTGGAGGACGCGTAGCGATGGCCGAGATGAACATCCTCGAGGCGATCCGCAGCGCCATGGACGAGGAGATGGAGCGCGACGAGCGGGTCATGGTCCTTGGCGAGGACGTCGGCAAGAAGGGCGGTGTCTTCGGCACCACCGAGGGCCTCTTCGCCAAGTACGGGCACAAGCGGGTCCTGGACACGCCGCTCACCGAGGCCATGATCGCCGGAGCGGCGATGGGCGCCGCGATCTACGGCCTGCGGCCGATTGCCGAGATGCAGTTCGCCGACTTCGTGTACCCCGCCTTCAACCAGATCGTGTCGGAGATCAGCCGGATCCACTACCGCTCGAACGGCACCTTCCGCGTGCCGCTCGTGATCCGCATGCCGTACGGCGGCGGCGTCCACGGCGCGCTCTATCACAGTCAGAGCAACGAGAGCTATTTCACCTCGACCGTCGGGCTCACCGTCGTCGCGCCCGGGACCCCGGCGGATGCCCGAGGGCTGCTCAAGGCCGCGATCCGCAGCGACGACCCGGTCCTCTTCTTCGAGCACAAGAAGACGTACCGCCTCTTCCGCGCCGAGGTGCCCAGCGACGACGAGATCGTTCCGATCGGCAAGGCCGATGTGGCTCGCGCCGGGCGTGACGTCTCGATCTTCTGCTACGGCTACATGCGCACCTGCGCCCTCGAGGCAGCCGAGACGCTCGCGCGCGAGGATGGGGTCGAGGCCGAGATCGTGGACCTGCGCTCGCTGCGACCACTCGACACCGAGACGGTGCTGGCGTCGATCGCCAAGACCGGCAAGGCGCTCGTGGTGCACGAGGCGAACCAGTTCGGCGGCTTCGGTGCCGAGGTGGCGGCCACGATCGCCGAGCATGGCTTCGAGCACCTTGACGGGCCGGTGACGCGGCTCGCCGCCCCAGAGGTGCCGGCCGTTCCGTTCCACCACGACCTCGAGGACTGGTACATGGTCAACCCCGCCAAGATCGTCGAAGCCGCTCGCCGGCTGGCGGCGTACTGAACGCGATCAGCCGCGCCTACTCCGCGCGCGTGTACAGCGCATCCTCGAGGAAGATGATGCGCTGGCCGCACGGATCGCGCGGTTCCATCGGGACGAAGACGAGCTCATCTCCCTCGATCGTCCATTCGTAACTCCCCGCACCGAGCTCGCAGCGCGTACTGCGGAAGGTGATGACGTTGCCGTCGACGACGACGGATCCGGCGCCAGTCGCCGGACCGCGGCGTACCTGGTAACTCCCTGTTCCCAACGTGAGCGTCACCTGCTCGCCGGTCGAGATGACAGCCTCCCATTTGCCCTGTAGCTCCTGGGAGATCATCGCCGTGGTCGGCGACGGCGGAGCCGTCGACGCAGCATCGCCGGTCGCGCCCGCCGTGGATCGGGGGGAAATAGAAGCTGGCGATCCACATGACGTGACCAGGACCAGCAGCATGACGACCGGTGCGACCCCAATCAGCTGATGGCGATGCTCGTTCCGCATCCACTGACGCTAGTCGCCGCCGATGCTTGTCGACAATACGCCGATGCGCGTATGTTTCGTGGATCGTGATCACCGAGCGCGACACACGCCGGATCATTCGGTTTCTGGAGTCCGCAAGCGAGGCTGCCGATCCGTTCGCGCGCCCGGTGCTGAGGAGCATCGCCGACCTCATCGACGCGGACCTGGTGGAGTACTTCGAGCTTCGAGCCATAGATCGCGTCGGCCTGGCGTACGCGACCAGCCGCGACCAGGGCGTCTCGCCGGGTACGCTCGAGGCGTTCATGGCATATCGGCATCAGAACCCGCTGGGTGCGTTCCGCTGGCAGCCCGGTCACGGCGCGCTGCGACTTTCGTCGATCGTGCCCGCTCGTGACCTCCGGCGCCTCGAGTTCCACCGGGAGTACCTCAAGCCGATGCGCATCCGGGACCAGATCAAGATCTGGCTGACGCGATCGCCGGAGTCCGCCGTGTGTGTCTCATTGGACCGATCGGACGGCGCCTTCTCGACGCGCGACACAGCGATCCTCGAGGTGCTGCAGCCTCATCTTCGGGCGTTGCACGAAGCAGAACCCACTCGGGCTCGAGCCGAGCGGCGTTCAGCGGCCGAGCTGACTCGGCGCGAGGCACAGGTCTTAACGGTCGCGATGTGGGGCCGTACCAACCGCGAGATCGCCGAGGTCCTCGTCATCTCGCCGGCGACGGTGCGCAAGCATCTCGAGCATGCGTACGCCAAACTGGGAGTCCGCAACCGCGGGGAGGCGTATTCGCGGCTGACGGGGATCGGTCCGCAGCACTGAGCGCACCTTCGCGCCGCGCCTCCCAGCCCGACACGACGCGCAGCAGCAGAATCTGACACCATTCCCCTCCGGGAAGCGAATGACACGAGGGCAGACGCACCACACATGACGACGATCAAGATGCCGCAGCTCGGCGAGTCGGTCACGGAGGGAACGATCGAGCGCTGGCTCGTGAAAGAGGGCGACACTGTCGAGCAGTACGACCCGCTCTTCGAGGTCGTGACCGACAAGGTCAACGCCGAGGTCCCGGCCGAGATCGCCGGCAAGATCACGAAGATCATGGTCCCCGACGGCGAGACGGTCGCGGTCGGGACGCCCCTCGCCGAGATCGATGCCGATGGCGCCGCAACGGCCGAGGAGCCCGCGGCACCCGCCGCGCCCGCCGAGGCGCAACCGGCGACCGAGACGCCGGCAGCGGAGCCGGTAGCGGCGCCCGAAGCCACCAGCGCGCCATCGGGCCAGGCCGAAGAGACGCAGCCGGCACCAGAAGCAGCCGCCGAGCCGGAGCCCGCCCGTGATCCGGCTGCCGAGAACGGCACCCCGCCGACCGATGCCAGCGTGCGCATGACGCCCGCCGTCCGACGCCTGGTGCGCGAGCATGACGTCGATGTCGCCCAGCTGCGCGGGACCGGTGCTGGCGGCCGCGTGACGCGCGACGACGTGCTGCAATTCGTCGAGGGGCGCGGCAGCGCTCCTGCGGCGGCACCTGCACCGGCGGTGCCGGTGGCGGCGGCACCCGCGGCGGCAGCCCCAGCCCCGCAGCAGCCAGCCGCTCCCGCAGCATCGCCTGCCGCTCCTGCAGCGGCGCTGGCAGCGGCGGTGGCACCGGCGGCTGCCTCGTACCAGCCGCCCGCTGCGGTTCCGGCGCCGGTCGGCGGCGACACCGAGGTGCCGCTGACCCAGATGCGCAAGGGCATCGCCAAGAAGATGACCCAGGTCAAGCAGACCGTGCCGCACGCGTACACGATCGTCGAGGTCGACATGGGCAACGTGACGCGCTGGCGCAACGCGAACCAGGCGGCCTACAAGGCGCGCGAGGGCATCGGCATCAGCTACGTCGCGGTGGTCGTCAAGGCGGTCACCGAGACCCTGCGCCAGCACCCGATGCTGAACAGCCAGTTCGCCGAGGACAAGGTCATCCTCAAGCAGCGGATGAACATCGGCATCGCGGTGGCGGTCGACAACGGGCTGCTCGTGCCGGTGATCCACGATGCCGACCAGCTCTCGATCAGCGGCGTGAACCATCGCGTCAGCGACCTCGCCGCCCGCGCGCGCAGCAACAAGCTGAAGCTCGACGAGATCCAGGGCGGCACGTTCACCGTGAACAACACCGGCTGGTTCGGATCGGTCAGCTCGATGCCGATCATCAACGCGCCAGAGGTCGCCATCGTCTCCATGGAGGCGATCGTCAAGCGACCGGTCGTGATCGAGGCCGATGGAGCCGACGTCATCGCGATCCGCCCGATGATGAACATGACCTGCTCATTCGACCACCGCGTGCTCGACGGCGCGCAGGTCGGCGTCTTCATGGCCGATCTGCGCAAGCGCCTCGAGGAGTGGGACCTCAGCACCTCGCTCGGCTGAGCGTCTCTCCATCAGCGCGCGGCGGCGGGGCGCTTCTCCCGATACGCCGTCATGCGACGTGCCGAGTCGGCGGGCGGCAGGTACTTCACCGCCTCGCGCACCGTCACGCCCGATGCGATCTGGGTACGCGACGCCAACCACGCGGCCGCCTCGTCTGGCCGCCGCCTGCCCGCCTCGCGCAGCACCCAGCCAATCGCCTTGCGGATGAAGAACTCCGTCTCGCCGAGCATTGGATCGGCGCGAGCTACGAACCGGTCGAGGGCAGCTCCCGCGCGAATCGGGCGCAGCTCGGCGAGCAGGGCGGACCGGCGTATCCAGAAATTTGCGTCTGTCGCCCATTGGTCCATCACAGGTGAAACGCGGACCGGGTCGGCCCTGACCATCGTGCCAAGCACGTCCACCGCTACGGCATCGACCAGGGCCCAGGTCTTCGACGCACGGATGAGGCGCTCGAGGCGAGCCAGGTCGGCAACCCCGAGGCGGTCTGCGTGCTGCGCGAGCAGCATCACCGCGGCCATCCGGCGCTCGTGGACCGGCACCGACCAGAGTGCTTCGACGAGCGCCACCAGCTCGTCGTGCTCAACGTCGCGAAGGCTGCTCGCCAACTCCTTCACGACGGCGCGGATCTGCGAGACCGTGGCGCCCATGAACGTCAGGTCGCTGGTTGAGATACCGCTTCTCGCGCTCAGCGCGTTCTGGGGTCGCGACTGCCGCGAGGCGCGCTTCGATCTTCCCGATGGCCTCGCCGGTATTCACGCCCGCAGGATAGATGCTCCCTACGCGCCGCCCGCCCGGGACGGCGATCGTGGCCGCCGGATTCGCCGTCCTCGCCTCGGAGACGACGCACCGCCGGCATCCACGCCGGCGCGCCGGCAGCCTGGAGCGCCACGAAGAGCATGACGAGCAGCCCTGGCAGGCCGAGCGTGGCCGCGGGCACGGCCCACGTCTCGATGCCCGCCACCAGGCTTGCTGTTGCAAAGTCGACGCCTAAGCGGTCTTCACGTTGGCCGTGGTGATGACCACGAGCACCGAAGCGGTGACGCCGATGAGGACGAGAAAGACACCGTAGACGAGCGCCATGAGCATCGGCCGCCGCGCCAGCGAGGCTTGTCGCGGCCGAGGTGCGGGCGAGGACGGCCGTCGTTTCGACATCTCCGCCCGACGATAGGCAGATCGGGCCTGTCGATCGATAGCACCATCGCGGGAGGGTCACGGTGCCCGGCCCGCGCAATGCGCGACCGCGCAGGCAGCCTGCCGCAGCAATGGGACCCCCCGTACCGCGGTACCGGTCGAGGCGCGTGACGGCAGATGCAGCGGGCCTTCGCTAGACTGGCCGCATGGCCCTCGATCCATCGCGTCCAGATTTCAGCGCGCTCGGCGAGCTCAGCGTCGTCGGCGCTGCCGCCGGCGGTCACGCCAGCCCGTCCGACGTCATGTATCCGGGGGGTCCGGACGTCGATGGCGGCCTCCTCGCACCCGGTGACCCGATCCCCGAGAATGCCGGCCCCGGCGGCCGCCGCCCCGCCTGGCTCAAGGTGCGGCTCGGCGTCGGCGGCACCTACGCCGGCGTGAAGCAGCTCATGCGCGCCGAGGCGCTCAACACGGTGTGCGAAGAGGCCCGATGCCCGAACATCGGCGAATGCTGGGCGCTCGGCACGGCCACCTTCATGATCGGCGGCAGCGTCTGCACGCGGAACTGCGGCTTCTGCGCCATCGCGACCGGTCGTCCGGGGGCCGCGGACCTCGACGAACCGCGACGTGTGGCCGAGGCGACGCACCAGATGGGCCTCAAGCATGTCGTGGTGACGATGGTCGCGCGCGACGACCTGCCCGATGGCGGCGCGCAGCTCGTCGCCGACACGATCAACCAGATTCGATCCCAGAATCCGGGCACCAGCATCGAGGTCCTCATCAGCGACCTCAACGGACGCGAGGCGGACATCGCGACCGTGGTGCACGCGCGTCCCGACATCCTGAACCACAACGTCGAGACCGTGCCGCGCCTGCAGCGGCCGGTCCGCCGTCGGGCGCGCTGGGATCGCAGCGTCAGCGTGCTGACCCATGGCCGCGCCGTGGCGGCGCAGATCGGCTTCGAGGCGATGGTGACCAAGACCGGCATGATGCTCGGCCTGGGCGAAAGCTGGGACGAGATCGTCGAGGCGATGCGGCTGCTGCGCGAAGGCGATGTCGACGTCCTCACCATCGGCCAATACCTGCGCCCCAGCCGGAAGCACCTGCCGCTCGTGAAGTACTACACCCCCGCCGAGTTCATGAGCCTGCGCCGGATCGGGCTGGAGCTCGGCTTCAGGCACGTACAATCGGGCCCTCTCGTGCGCTCCAGCTACCACGCCGCGGAACAGGTTCCGGGGGCCGCGGCCGCCGCAGCGGTCTGATCGCGGCATGACCGCTGAGCCAGCCTTCCGCGACATCAACGGCGCGCCGCACCTCGAGGCGGAGGCATCGCGACCGCGCCGACCCGATCGCGATGCCACGTACCGCCCGGCGAGCGACACGCACCCGCTGCTCGCCGCGCACGGCGGCGTGTTGAGCGTCGAGTCGCTGGGCACCGTCAGCTACGAGCCCACCTGGGAGCTGCAGGACGAGCTGGCCCAGCAGCGTCGCGAGCGCCGCATCGGCGATCGGCTGCTGCTCCTCGAGCACTTCCCGGTGTACACCATCGGCCGCGGCGGGGACACGGCGAACCTGCTCGCCGGCCCCGAGCGGCTGCGAGAGCTGGGTGCCACCTTCCAGCGCATCGACCGCGGCGGCGACATCACGTTCCATGGCCCCGGGCAGCTCGTGGCCTATCCCATCGTGGAGCTGCGCAACCCGCTCGACCTGCGACGCTACGTCCGCTCCCTGGAGGAGGCGATCATCGCGACAGCCGCCCGGTTCGGCGTCGATGCGGGTCGGATCGACGGGCTGACCGGCGTGTGGGTCGAGGGGCAGCGAAAGGTCGCGGCGATCGGCGTGCGCGTGAAGCGCGGCGTGACGACGCACGGCCTGGCGCTCAACGTGTCGACCGATCTGCGCTGGTTCGACGAGATGATCCCCTGCGGCATCCGCGACAAGACCGCCACCTCGCTTGCCGCCGAGAGCGGGCGCCGAGTCGCGATGACCGATGTGGAGGACGTCCTCGCATCAGAGCTCGCGCGCCACTTCGGCCTGCGTCTCGCGGCGACGCGGCACGGACAGCCGGGACCCGGCGGAGCCTCCGAGCAGTGAGCGACCTGCGGATCGAGCGCGGCACCGCCCCCGGCACGCCGGGCCACGCGGTCGGGCCGCGAATCGAGACCGGCGTCTTCGGCATCTGGCAGACGAACGCCTACGTCGCCTGGGACGGCCATTCGGCCGACGCCCTCGTCCTGGATCCCGGGCAGGGAGCGGCGGCGCCACTCGTCGAGCGGCTTAGCGCGAACGGCCTCACCGCGCACGTCATCGCCAACTCACACGGCCATATCGATCACATCTTCGACAACGCCGCGCTCGTCCGAGCGACCGGTGCGCCGCTGGCGATCCATCCCGATGACGCGTACCGCCTCGATGGCCGCAACACGTACGGCTTCGAGGTCGAGCCCAGCCACGCTGAGCGCGACCTGCGCGATGGCGAACAGCTGCACATCGGTGATCTGGTCTTCGACGTGATCCACACCCCGGGGCACACCGAGGGATCGGTCTGCCTGTACGAGGAGCGCCACGGCCTGCTGCTCACCGGCGACACGCTGTTCGCGGGTGCATGGGGACGCACCGACCTGCCGGGCGGCAGCGAGGAGCAGATGGTGGCGTCCCTGGCCCGGCTGGCGGACACGATCCCACCAGGCGTGCGGGTGCTGCCCGGGCACGGATCTGAAACGACGATCGAGCGCGAGCTGCCCTGGATACGGCGCACGGCGGCCAGTGGCCGGCTGGCGTCCGGCGACTGAGCGAGCTGCCGCATCGCTATCGGTCCATGAGCAAGCAAGGAGGAGCACCAACCGTGGCAGACCTGCAGATGACCTGGCTCGGACACGCGGGCGTGCTGTATCGGTGGGGGGAGACCTGGACCTGGGTGGACCGATGGACGGGCGCGCCGACGTACCCCGACGCCTATCGCTCGGTGCAGCGCGCCGACGTCGTGGCTCCGACGCACGGCCATTTCGACCACGTCGGTGACGATTGTGCTGACATCGTCGAGCTCGCCGCGGCTGGCGGCTCCACGGTTGTCTGCTCGCACGAGATGAGCATCTTCCTGGCATCGCGCGGCGTCGAGGCGGTCGGCATGAACAAGGGCGGCACGGTCGAGGCGGCGGGCGTGCGCCTGACGATGCTCCACGCCGATCACACCGGCGGCATCACGCTCACCGGCGGCGAGGCGGCCGTTACCCGCGACGTCGGAGCGTGGGGCTGGATCCTCGAATTCCCGAGCGGACCGACGGTCTACCACTCCGGCGACACGGACCTGTTCGGCGACATGGCGCTCATCGCGCAGCGCTTCGCCCCGGACATCGCGGTGCTGCCGATCGGTGGGCACTACACCATGGGTCCGCGCGACGCGGCGCGTGCCGTGGAACTGCTGGGCGTGCGAACGGTCCTGCCGGTCCACTACGGCACCTTTCCGGTGCTGACCGGCACGCCCGACGAGCTGCGGCGGCACACTGATGTCACGGTGCTGTCGCCGGAGCCGGGGGGGACCGTCACGGCGTGATTGCGACCGCCACCCTGCGACGCCTAACCGGGATCGTGATGCTGGCGCTGGCGACCGTCGGCTGCGGCGGGGCGCCGGGTATCGGATCATCGGCGCCCAGTGGCGACGTGCCGCCGCCGAGTGGCGCGGTGCCGATCGGCTCGGGCGAGCCCATGGTGCACGTCAGCGATCCGGTCGCCCATCTGGGGTACGACATCCCGGCTGGGTGGGAGACCGACACAGACGACCTGGTCGAGTTCTTCACCGCGATCTCGGCGCCCGATGTCAACGCTGATGGACCCTCGATGCAGCTCGTCGCCTCGGGGCCGTACGACGCGGGGCTGGGCGAGCCGGTGACGCGGGAGAATGTCGCCGACATCACGCGCCGCGACGCCGCCGGCTTCGCCGACTTCTTCTTCACCGCGCCGGCGGACCGGGTCACGCTCATCGACAGCGCGATCGAGGTGAGCGGCGAGCCCGGACATCGGGTCCGGCTGCGGATCACCTTCGACGACACCAGCAAGCCCCCCGCGATCGTCGAGGCGCGCGCCGTGGTGGGCAGCCAGCCCGCCTTTTTGCTGGCGCTCAGCGTGGATGACGAGGGACCGATGGTGGCGCAGCTCGACAGCGTGCTCGCTTCGCTCGCCGTCGAGCCATAGGCCGCCAGGTCTACGCGAGGTCCTTGTCCTCCATCTCCCAGGCGTGATCGAGCGCATGGAAGGCGGTGTGTCGGATCAGGAACGGGACGGTCCAGCTTCGGCCCGCCTTCTTGCCCTCGGCGTTGTGATCGCGGATGCCGGCAAGGAAGTTGGCGCGGTGCGTGCGCAGTCCATCATCGGTGAAGATGGCACCCTCAGGGGTGTGCACGCCCACCCTACGACCGAAGTCGCCCTCCTCGTTGCGAAACACGTGGGCGACGATCTCGTCACGGTCGCGACCACCACCGCGAGGGCCCTTCGCCATCTCGGCTGAGACGCGTGCGGCGACGTCGTCGAAGAAGCGCCACGCCGCCTGGAGCAGCGCAAGCTTGCGCTCGATCTCGCCCGCCGGCATCGGTCCCTGTTCGAACGAGGACGCGGCGAAGGAGATTCCCCAGAAATCGGTCGATCCGACGCCGACATGGTCCTCGACGATGTCGAGCGCGCCGGCTGCGTCGAACTCGGCTTCGAATCCCGCAAGGCGCGCCACGGGGCGGTAGCGTTCGCGGTACGCCTCAAGGGCCTCGATCGCGGCGTCGGGCGTCTTGGCGCCACGACTCCAGCCAGGCCAGTCGATGGCGATGGCGACGGCCCTCTTCTCCTTCGGACCGTGTTGGACGACCATGCGGACGGACATCGGTTGACGGTAACACTCGAATTGGCTGCGGAGGCACCGAATGCGAGCGCACTAAAGGCCGATGAGAATTCGCCGCTGCATCGGTCTAGAATGGCGAGCCCCTATGACGACTCCCGAATCGCTTGTCCATGCCCGCGGCCTGACGAAGCGCTACGCGAACGGCTTCACCGCCGTCGATGGCGTCGACTTCGACGTGCGCCCCGGCAAGGCATTCGGCTTCCTGGGCCCGAACGGCGCTGGGAAGACGAGCACGATGCGCATGATCGCCTGCTCGAGCCCGGTGACCGAAGGCGAGTTGCGGGTCATCGGCATGGATCCGCGCACCCAGGCGCGCGAGATCAAGGCCAAGCTCGGCGTGGTGCCGCAGATCGACAACCTGGACACCGAGCTGACGGTGCGCGAGAACCTGGAGATGTACGCGCGTTACTTCGACATCCCGAGCGACGTGGCGAAGAAGCGCACCGATGAGCTGCTCGAGTTCGTCCAGCTCGACGAGCGCGCCAAAGACCAGGTCGAGCCGCTCTCCGGCGGCATGAAGCGGCGGCTGACGATCGCCCGCGCCCTGATCAACGATCCTAATCTCGTCATCCTGGACGAGCCGACCACCGGCCTCGATCCACAGGCGCGACACCTGCTCTGGGAGCGGCTCTACCAGCTCAAACGTCGCGGCGCGACGCTCATCATCACGACGCACTACATGGACGAGGCCGAGCAGCTGTGCGACCACCTGGTGGTGATGGACAAGGCCCAGATCGTGGCCCAGGGTTCACCGCGGCAGCTCATCGACGAGCACTCGACCAAGGAAGTGCTCGAGCTTCGGATCAAGGACGCCGCGCGCGACGATCTCAACGGGCAGCTCGACGGCCTCGCTGACCGGATCGAGGAGCTTCCTGACCGCTACCTGCTCTATACGCAAGACGGCGAGCGCGCCCTGGAGCAGGTCAACCTGCGCAAGATCCCGATCGAGAGCGCCCTCGTTCGGCGGTCGAGCCTGGAGGATGTGTTCCTGCGCCTGACCGGCCGCTCCCTGGTCGAGTAGCGCCATGACCGTACTGGCCGCGTCCGGCCGCGTCTTCCAGCGCAACTGGCTCGTCTACCGACGCCTGTGGCGCCGCAGCTTGGCATTCGGCTTCCTGCAGCCGGTGCTCTTCCTGACCGCGATGGGCGTCGGGATCGGCTCGCTGATCGGGACGGGTGACCTCAGCGCCTTCGGCGGCATCCCATATATCGACTGGCTCGGTCCCGGCCTCCTCGCGGCGATGGCGATGCAGACATCGACCTTCGAATCGACGTACCCGATCATGAACAAGATCATGTGGGGCCGGAACTACGAGGCGATGCTCTCGACGCCGCTCGGCATCCGCAGCATCCTCTTCGGCGAGCTGGGCTGGGCGGCATTCCGCATCGCTTCGCTGGCGACGGTGTTCCTGATCGTCCTGTTCCTGTTCGGCATACCGCGCACGCCGCTGGCCGTACTCGCCATCGGTTTCGCGGTGCTGACCGGCCTCGCCTTCAGCTCGTGCCTCATCGCGTTCACCGCCACGCAGAAGAACGACGTTGGGTTCAGCGCGATCTTCCGCTTCGTCATCAACCCACTGTTCCTGTTCAGCGGCACCTTCTTCCCGCTCACCCAGCTCCCCGACTTCGCGCGCGCCATCGCCTGGGCCACGCCCCTTTTCCACGGGGTCGAGCTCATCCGCGGCGCGGTCCTGAACCAGCTCGACGCCACGGCCGTCCTGCACATCGCCTACCTGCTCGCCATGCTGGGGATCGGCACGTACCTGGCCGAGCGTTTCCTCACCAAGCGCATGGCGGGCTAGACCGATGACCACCATCTCGCAGCCGGCCCGGCCCGGTACGCTGGCGACCGCCTGGGCCCGCATCTGGCGCGCGCGACGCCTCGTCGAGCGCAACATCATGGTCTACCGACACCAATGGATCATCATCGTCAGCGGTGCCTTCGAGCCGATCTTCTACCTGGTCGGCATCGGGCTGGGGCTGGGCGGCATCGTGCGCGAGGTGCCACTGAGCGACGGCCGCATGGTGGCCTATGCCACGTTCGTGGCGCCGGCCCTCCTCGCGACCGCCGCCATGAACGGCGCCGTCTTCGAGACGATCTTCAACGTCTTCTTCAAGCTCAACTACGCCAAGACGTACGACGGCGTCCTCGCCACACCGATGGGCATCACCGAGATCGCCATCGGCGAGATGCTGTGGGCGTTGATGCGCGCGGCGCTGTACGCGGTCGCCATGTTCGTGATCATGCTCGTTGCCGGGCTCATCCTCTCGCCATGGGCGGTGCTCATGGTCCCCGCCGCGCTGCTCGTCGCCGCCGCCTTCGCCGCGGCGGGCCTGGCCGGGACGTCCTACCTGCGCACCGTGAACGATTTCGACGTGCCGATGGGCCTGATCGTGATGCCAATGTTCCTGTTCAGCGGCACCTTCTTCCCGATCAGCATCTATCCGTGGTTCATACAGGTCTTCATGCAGGCCACGCCGCTGTACCACGCCATCAGCCTGATCCGCGGCCTGTCGACGGGCATCGTCGGCTGGGCCCAGGTCTGGGACCTCGGGTACCTGCTCGCCTTCTTCGCGATCTGCCTCTGGATCGCGATGCGCCAGATGGAGCGCAAGCTGATCAAGTAGTGCGGCTGGACGATGACCACGGACGGCGCGGCGTTGCTACGCGCCGCCCGCGGCCATCCACCAGCCTCATTTTCACCCTGTTGGTAGCGTGGCGGTTGCCATGGGCCTGTTCTGACGACCTTAGGCAGGGTCGCACGGCCTAGAACCGTGGCGTAGACGAGAATTCCACGCTTGAATCGGTGTCGCGACGGCGGCCAACAACACCGCCCCGTTGTCTACGGTCGTCATAACAGGCCGTTGGCGACAACTGCCGCCCATCGTCGGCGCCCTCGCATGCGGCGCGATGGACAGTCGTGCCAGTCCCACTGGCCAAGGGACCGACGACACGAGCTTCCGCTGTCGGCCCGCCAGTCAGGCTGGCCGCACGACGGAGGGATCCGTCAAATCAGCGGTTCGTTCGTCGACTGGCCAGCCACGCTGGCATCGGGCGAGGCGAGCGAGGCGAGCGAGGCGGGCGAATCGGAGGAAGTAGGCGACGCATGCGCATCGAGCGAATCGAGCGAGGTGCCGGCGCGGTAGGCATCGGCCAGGATCTCGACGGGGTGGCGCGTGCGAACGCCGGACGAGTCCTCGATCTGCCAGCGGCACGTCTCGGAGTCGCATGCCGCCTGGGTCGCCCCGGAGCGTCGGAACTTCTCGAAGAGCGGCGCCCCGACGTCGTGCGCGATCTGCCATCGCTCGGCCTTCAGGCCATACGTGCCCGCGGCCCCACAGCAATCGTGGTCGGAGTCGATGGCGATCATGCCGGGGATGAGCGCGAAGAGGTCCATCGCCGGGGTGCCGATGCCGTGGCTCTTGAGCTGGCAGGGCGGATGGTACGGGAGCGGCCCCGGCATCGGGCCAAACGCGGTGTCCAGCGCGCCGCGGTCGTGCATCTCGCTGAGGAGCTCGCAGATGTCCCAGGTGCCGTCGGCGACGGCACGGGCATCGGCGTCGTCGAGGTCGAGCATCTCGCGGTACTCGGCTTTCAGCGCGTGCGTGCAGGAGGTCGAGGTGCCGACGATGCGGTAGCCGCGGCGCGCGTAGTCGGCGAGCGATCGAATGTTGCGTCGGGCCTTCTGCCGCGCGTGGTCGTACATCCCGTTGCTGATGAACGGCAGGCCGCAGCACTCCTGCTCGGGCACGATCACCGACAGGCCGTTGCGCTCGAGGACCTCGACCGCCGCGCGGCCGACATCGGGCTCGAAGCCGTTCACCGCGCAGCCGTGGAAGTAGACGACGGTGCGCTCCGGCGGCGCGTCGACGATCCGCGTCCCACCGCGACGCCGCCACCACGAGCCGAAGCTGCGCCGCGCGTACGGTCGCAGCGGGCCGCGGCGGTGCACGCCGAGCGTCTTCTCGCCAATCCAGCGCAGGAACCGATTGCGCAGCCCGAAGTTGACGAGCGGGGCGAGCGGCACGCCGAAGCGCGCCAGCAGGTCGGTGTCGCTGATGATGCGGTTGCGCAGGCTCGAGCCATGCTCCTCCACGATCGCGGCGCGGGCGCGGTTGTTCGTCTCGGCGATGAGCACGTTGGCCGGGCATGCCCGCGTGCAGATGCCGCAGCCCGAGCACAGATCGACACTGTGGTCCGGCGGCCCGTCCCAGCGGAAGCGCTGCGCCTGCGGGCCCACGTACTTCGGCCCAGGAAAGAGATCGGTGACGCGTGCCACCGGGCAGACGGTATTGCACACGTTGCACTTGATGCAGTTGTCGGTGGTGAACGGGACGACGGCGCCGGGTTCCACATCGCGGAACGTCATGCCGCACCCCGGACTGCCGCGGATGGACCGATGGCGCAGCGCGCGGCGCGCGCTGCGCTGGCGATGGCGACCCCGTCGCCGCAACGCTCGGCGAGGTAGTGCATACCGCCCAACGCGCTGCCCACGACATGGACGTTCTCGAAGGCCGGCGAGCCGTCCGCGGCGAGCGGTCGCAGCTCGTCGTCGACCGTGAAGCCGGCCGCCTCGATCGGATGCTTCGTGGCCAAAAAGTCGTCGTCGAACCACGCGGCGCGGGCCGGGCCCGTCAGCGCCAGGCCCAGTACCGAGTCGCGCAGCGTGCCGTCGCGCTCGCCGCGCAGGCCGCCACCGGCGATGCCACCACTGGCCAGCACGAACCGATCCGCCACCAGGCGCAGGGTGCGCGATGCGCTCTCGGTGTGCATCGCCACGACGCGCCTCCCGTCGCGCTCGACCTCGACCACCGGGAAGCCGAACTGGAAGCGGGCCCCGGCGCCGAGCAACCGGCTGCGCAGCGCTTCGAAGAGCCGCAGGCCCGGCACGCTGGGCGGCAGGCCCGGCACCTCGAACAGCGGATGGCCCAGGCTGCGCTGCGCATCGCGCAGGACGTCGGCGTGGGCCTCGATCCCGAGCACCGCGGGCAGCCCGATGCGCCAGCGCCCGGTGCGCGGCAGCGCGATGCGGATCGCTTCGAGGGCACGGGCACGCCAGCCCGGATCATCGAAGAAGCGGGCCAGGTCCAGCGAGCTGAGGTTGTGCACGCGGTCGAGCGTCGGCAGCTCCACGCTCAGGCCGCGAATGCGCGCCGGACGCGTCGCCTGCCACGTCACGCCGGCGGCGTTGCGTGCCGCGTACGCCGCCCACGCGTCTCGAAAACGCTCGAAATCCACCAGCAGCAGTCCCTCATCGCTGCCCCATGGCTGCAGCGCCGCCAGCTGCGCGGATGGCGCCACCGAGACCGGACGCACCCCACCGATCGGTGTCACGACCGAGGCGAACGGCGTGTCGAGTCCTCCCTCGTAGGGCAGCCCTGCTGCCGCGACCTGTCCGCTAAGCAGCGCCAGCGCCGCCTCGACGTCGCCGGCCAGGCGGTGGTAGGGATGTCGCTCATCGGCGGAGAGCCAGCGCAGGCCCTCCCGCGCGTTCTCGGCACGCGGCGGGGCGGCGATGTCGAGCGCGCCATGGCTCCAGTGCGTGGCGGCCATGCCCTTGGCGGCCACGAAGACGCTCGCACCTGCCTCTGCCAGCGCGATGCCCGCGCTCAGCCCCGACAGGCCCGCGCCGATGACGACGACGTCAGCCGACGGCATGCCTGGCCTCCCCGGGTGTCGTGCCGGACAGGCTGTCGACGGCAAGCGTGCCGCGATAGATGCCGCTTTCGAAGATGAGCTCCTGCAGCTGCTGCTCCCAGGCGATCGGGCGGCTGCCCCGGAATCGCTCCCGCAGGAAGCCGACCAGGGTGTCGTTCGGCTCAGGGGCCTGGGGCGGCAGGAGCCCCGCGTCGCGTCGCGCGGCGAGCATGGCCGCCGCGCGGCAGGTGCAGAACGCACCCTGGCACGGGCCCATCCCGAGCCGCGTCGTGCGGCGCAGGTCGTCGATCGATGAATCGCCGTGCTCCTCGATCGCGGCCTCGAGCCGCTGGCGAGTCACGATCTCGCACTCGCAGATCAGATCGGCGTCGCCGCCGCCGTGCGCCTCGATCGCCTCCAGGCGTTCGCCCAGCCAATACGTACGCCCCATGCCGCCCGGCAGTGGCTCGTCGGCGGTGCGGCAGGCGACCCGGTTGCCGAGTGACCGGCAGACGGCATCGGCGGTCTGCTCGGCCATGAGGCGGTACGTCGTCAGCTTGCCGCCGACGATGCTGAAGAAGCCCGCCACGCCGTCGCGCCGTCCGTGGTCGATGACGTGATGCCCGCGGCTGATCTCGCGCGACGCCTCGTCGCCCGAGGCGGTCATGCCCTCCTCGTCGTAGAGCGGTCGCGCGCCCGCGTAGGCGCGCATCACGCGCGCCGCCGATAGGCCCGGCACCAGGCGATCACCATCCGCCAGCAGCGCCTGGACCTCCGGCTCGGTGACGCGCGCGTCGTCGGGATCCTCGACCGTGATGTCGGTCGTGCCCAGGATCGAGACGGTCCCGACCGGCACGATGATGTCGCCATCACCGGGCATCGCGCAGCGGTTCACGACGGCGTGCGTCAGGCGCCGGTTCATGATCAGCATCGATCCCTTGCCCGGTGCCATGTGCAGCTCCGCGCCGGCAAGCGCCGCCACCTGCCCGGCCCACGCCCCGGCGGCGGAGACGGCCACGGCGCAGACGACCCGGCGCCGCTCGCCGGTCCGGCTATCCTCGAGCAGCGCGGCTTCGATCCCGCCGCTCGCATCGCGGTCGAAGCCGATGACCGCGTGGTAGCGCCACGCCTGCGCTCCGTGAGCACGGGCGCTGGCAAGGTTGCCATCGATCAGGTCCCACGGCTCGAGGGAGGCATCGGGCACTCGGAAGGCGCGCCGGATGCGGCGATTGAGCTGTGGCTCGGCCCGGAACAGGTCCGCCAGCGAGATCTCCTCGCAGGGAATGCCGGTCTGCGCACAGGCCTGCTCAAAGCGGTCGACGTAGTCGTCCGGGTCGTCCGGCGTCGCCACGAAATAGCCGCCGGTCAGTTCGAGCGCGGATGCGGCGATGCGTCGCAGCACGGTGTTCTCGGCGATGCAATCGCGGGCGGCAACCGGGTCCTTGACGGCGTAGCGACCGCCAGAGTGCAGCAGCCCGTGGTACCGGCCGCTGGTGCCCGACCCGAAGTCGCCGCGCTCGACGAGCAGCGCCCGCAGCCCGCGCATGGCAACGTCGCGCAGCAGACCGGCGCCGGTAGCCCCACCGCCGATGACGAGGACGTCGACCTCGTGGCTACCCGACGTCACGATCGTGGCCCAGCAGCAGGGGCGCAGCACCGCGCAGGTAGTCGAGGCCGCTCACCACGGTCAGCAGCGTGGCGAGCACCATGAGCCACAGGCCGCCCACCGCCAGCGCATCGACCGCCTGGCTGCCGATGCCGGCCAGTGGGCCGCCGCTGCGGCCGTCGAAGGCCAGCAGCAGCACCGCCATGGCCACGAGCGTGATGAGCGTCTTGCTCTTGCCCAGCGCGCGCGCGGCGATCACCACGTCTGCGGCCGCGGCCACCTGGCGCACGCCCTGCACAATGAGCTCACGGATCAGGATGGTGGCCACGATCCAGGTCGGCAGCAGGCCAACCTCGACCATGACGACGAGCACGCCCGCCACCAACACCTTGTCGGCGGTCAGGTCCATGAACACCCCCAGCGGCGAGACCTGGCCGCGTGCCCGCGCGATCCGGCCATCCAGATAGTCGGTCGCCGCCGCCGCGGCGAAGACAACGAAGGCCAGGATCCCCGATCCGGGGAAGCCCAGCAGGACGAGCACGATGACGACCGGGGTGGCGGCGATGCGCGCGACGCCCAGCAGGTTCGGGATGCTCGTCAGGCTCGAGCGCGTCCTGGTGGTCACGAGGCGGTCTCAGCTGTCAGCGCGCGGCCGACGAGCGGCGCCGCGCGCTCGCGCACGAGTGCGGCGGACGGCAGTGCCGACGACTCGGCGGCCAGCTCCTGCAGCTCGCCGAGCGTCACCTCGCGCATCGCGCGCTTGAGCCCGGCGAAACGGCCGGCATCGGTCGACAGCTCATCAACGCCCAGGCCCACGAGCAGCAGCGCGCCAGCGGGATCGCCCGCCATCTCGCCGCAGACGGCGACCGGGATTCCGGCGTCGTGCGCCCCCGTCACGGTGAGCGCGATGGCACGCAGCACCGCGGGGTGCAGCGGATCCTGCCGATCGGCGAGCGCGGCGTTGGTTCGGTCTGCGGCCAAGAGGTACTGGGTCAAGTCGTTCGTCCCGATGCTGAAGAAGTCGAGCCCCCTCGCCAGCTCGCCGGCAAGCAGCGCCGCCGAGGGGAGCTCCACCATGATGCCGACTCTTGGCCGCTGCGGCACGCCATCCCCGGCCTCCAGCTTCATTGCTTCGTCGATCAGCTCATGCAGGAGCGTCGCGTCGCCGGCATCGGCGACCATCGGCGCCATGATCGCGGGCCGTCGCTGCGCCATTCGCCCGGCGCGCAGGATGGCTCGCAGCTGGTCCACCAGCAACCCTCGGTGGGTCTGGGCCAGCCGAATGGCGCGCACGCCGAGGAACGGGTTCTGCTCCTGCGGCAGCGCGAGGTATGGCAGCCCCTTGTCGCCTCCGATGTCGGCCAGGCGGAGGACGACCACCCCATCGCCGGGGAAGGCGCCGAGCACCGCGGCATAGGCCTCTGCCTGCGTCTCGATTGACGGCGGCCGTGACCTGCCCATGAAGATGAACTCGGTCCTGAACAGGCCGATGCCGTCCGCACCGGCCTCCAGCGCGCGCTCCTCCTCGGCGGGCTGGCCGATGTTGGCCACCAGCCCGATGCGGTGCCCGTCGCGCGTGGCAAGCGGTGCATCGCGCAACGCGCGATCCGCGACCGCGTGCGCGCGCTGCCGCTCGCCGCGCCGGCGCAGCTCGTCGGCCGTCGCTGCGTCAGGATCGATCCAGACCTCCGCGCTGTCGCCGTCGATCCCGATCACGCCCGCGTTCTCGGCGCGGGCGAAGAGCCCGTCGATGCCGACGACGGCCGGGATGCCGAGCGCTCGCGCCAGGATCGCGGCATGTGCCGTCGGCGCCCCGCCCTCCAAGGCAATGCCCGCCAACAGCGCTGGATCTAGCTCGGCGGTGACCGATGGCGGCAGGTCCCGCGCCACCACGATCGAGCGCCGGGGCAGGCGCGGCGGCGCCTCACCGCGCACGGCGCGCGTGATGCGGGCGGCCACGTCGCGCACGTCAGCCGCGCGCGCGGCGAGCAGCGGGTCGTCGATCGCTGCCAGCATCTCCGCCGCTTCCTCGCCGGCGGCAGCGATGGCGGCGTCAGCAGGAGCGCCGCCCCGCATCCGATCCTGCGCCGTATCGAGCAGCGCGGGGTCGCGGGCCATGAGCGCCTGCGCCTCGAGAATCTCGGCCTCCGAACCGCGCCCGCCCGCGCGCAGCGCTGCTGCGAGGGCTTGCAGCTCAGCCTCGGCGGCGGCGACCGCCTCGTCCAGCGAGCGCGCCACGCCGCCGGTGGCGCGGCCGGGACGATAAATCCATGCCGCCGCGAGCGCCACGCCGGGCGCGCCGGGTCTGCCCGTGAGCGTCGTGCTCACGGCGCATCGGTGCCTTCGCCGATGCCCGCCTCGATCAGCGCAACCAGCGCCGCGACCGCTGCCTCGGCATCATCACCCTCTGCTCGGATCGTGATCCGATGCCCCTGCGACACGCCCAGCCCCATCACGCCGATGATGCTCTTCGCGCTGCCGCCACGGTCGCCTCTGTCATGGTTTGTGAGGCGGATCTCGCTGTGGAAGGCGGCCGCCGCGCGCACGAAGGTTGCCGCCGGCCGCGCGTGCAGGCCGGAGGCGTTGTGAATCTCGACCGTCGCTTCGGCGACGGTGCTCACTGCGCCGCCTCCTTCTGGCCGATGCGCCGCTCGGTGCCCGCGCGCAGCCGGGCGATGTTGTCGCGATGCGCCCACGTCACGAGCAGCCCGACGGCGAGGGCGTAGGCGACCGCAGCCCATGGCGCGGCTCCGACCGCGGCGAGCACGAGTACGGCGAGCGGTGCGAGGAGCGAGCCCATGACTGAGCCAAGGGAGACGTACCGCCAGCGCCACATCACGACGACGACGATCGGCGCCAGGATGAGCACGGCGAGCGGCGCGAGGGCCAGGAGCGCGCCGGTCGAGGTCGCCACGCCGCGGCCGCCGGTGAACCGGATGAAGACCGACCAGATGTGCCCGACCACCGCGGCGAATCCGGCCGCCGCGGCGACCCACGGCGCACTGCCCGGCGGCCCAGCCGCGTAGAGCACGTAGGCAAGCACCACCGCCACCGCGCCCTTGGCGAGATCGAGGGCGAAGACGGTTGCCGCGGTTCTGGCGCCGAGTGTCCGCAGCGCATTCGTGGCACCTGTCCGGTGCGAACCGAACTCGCGGATGTCGATCCCCCGTGTCAGCCGGCCGATGATGAGGCCGACCGGGATCGCCCCGAGCAGATAGCCCAGGAGGATGACGACGATCGCGCCCGCGATGCCGCTCACCCTGCGCGGCCCTCGATCTTGCGCATCGCCGCCGCCTCCTCCGCGGCGACGAGGACGCCGTCGAGGCGATCGCCGGCGGCGGCCTGGACGGCCGCGACGAAGGCTCCCTCGACGAACGGCCCGGCGCTGATCCGTGTGCGCGCCGCGAGCTCCGGCGCCGCGAGCGCCGCGAGCGCGGTCTGCGCCGAGAGGACGGCGCTGCCGAGATCGACGATGACGACGACGCCGGCGCCACGGTCAGCCGCGGCGACGGCGTCGGCGATGCGCGCTGCGTCGGTCCCGATCTCCCCGCCGACGATGCCGCCGGCGGGGACGATCGACGGTCCGTCAGCGGGCACGTTGGCCAGCTGACGGACGAGCTCCGCCGTGGCCTCTGCCAGCGGCGCTGAATGGGAAACGACCACGATACCGACCGGGGCCGGCTCGGCGCCGGCCCCGTCATCGGTCTGTCGTTCGGTCAATGCTCCTCCCAGTCGAGGGAGCGCTGGACCGCCTTCTTCCAGCCGCGGAAGAGCTTTTCGCGCTTGTCGTCGTCCATCTGCGGCTCGAAGCGTCGATCGAGTGCCCAGTTCTTGGCCACGTCGGCGGTGTCCTTCCAGAAACCGACCGCCAGCCCGGCGAGGTACGCAGCACCCAACGCCGTCGTCTCGCTGACCTGCGGCCGCTCGACCGCCACGCCCAGGATGTCCGCCTGGAACTGCATCAGGTCGTTGTTCACCACCGCGCCACCGTCGACCTTGAGCTCCTTGAGCGTCACGCCGGAATCCGCCTGCATGGCCTCGAGTACCTCGCGGGTCTGGTAGGCCATCGAGTCGACCGTCGCCTTGGCGATGTGCTCGATGGTGGAGCCACGGGTCAGGCCGATGATCAGGCCACGGGCGTACTGGTCCCAGTACGGCGCACCCAGGCCAACGAACGCGGGCACCATGTACACGCCCTCGGTGTCGGCGACCTTGTCGGCCAGCTTCTCGACGTCGGCCGAGTTGGTGATGACCTTGAGGCCGTCGCGAATCCACTGCACCGCCGCGCCGGCGATGAAGACCGATCCCTCGAGGGCGTAGATCACCTTGCCGTCGTAGCCCCAGGCGATCGTGGTGAGCAGACCGTTCTTCGACGGCACCGCCTCCTCGCCGGTGTTGATCAGCATGAAGGCGCCGGTGCCGTAGGTCTGCTTCGCCATGCCGACCTCGAAGCAGGCCTGTCCGAAGGTGGCGGCCTGCTGATCGCCCGCGTCGCCGGCGATCTTGAGCGTGCCGCCCAGCAGCGTCGTCTCGCCGTACACCTCGCTCGAGGGGCGTGCCTGCGGCATCATGGCGCGCGGCACGTTCATGATGCCCAGTAGCTCGTCGTCCCAATCGAGGGTATGGATGTTGAACAGCAGCGTCCGGCTGCAGTTCGAGTAGTCGGCGACGTGGACGCGGCCCTCGGTGAGGCGCCAGATGAGGAAGCTGTCGACCGTGCCGAAGAGGAGCTCGCCGCGCTCAGCCTTCTCCTGCGCGCCCGGATTGTTCTTCAGGATGTGACGAATCTTGGTGCCGCTGAAGTAGGCGTCGACCGGAAGGCCGGTCTTGTCGCGGAAGGTCTGCTCGTGTCCCGCGGCCTTCAGCTCGTCGCAGTAGCCGGCGGTGATGCGGCTTTGCCACACGATCGCGTTCTGGACCGCCTTGCCTGTGCTCTTGTCCCAGACCACGGTCGTCTCACGCTGGTTCGTGATTCCGATGGCGGCGATGTCGTCGGGACTCGCGCCGGCATCGGCAATCACCTTCTTGGCGACGGCCAGCTGGGAGTCCCAGATCGCCTCCGGGTCGTGCTCCACATGCCCCGGCGACGGGAAGATCTGCGGGAACTCCTGGTTCGCGACGGTGTGGATGGTGCCGTCGGCGTTGAACAGAATCGCGCGACTCGAGGTGGTCCCCTGGTCGAGGGCGAGGACGTACTTGGCCATCGATAGACGCTCCTGTCTGTGTGCTGTGCCGCGACCCGCGCGGCGATTACTCGCTGGCGAGGCCGTCCCGCAGCGACTCGAAGAGGATCGTGGTCGACGTCGCGCCGGGGTCGGCGTGGTTCGCCGAGCGCTCGCCGAGGTAGCTCGCCCGCCCCTTGCGGGCGACCAGTGGCGTGATGCGATCGCGCCCGGCTGCCGCGGCATCGGCGGCTGCAGCGAGCGCGGTGGCCAGGTCACCGCCGTCGAGGGCGGCATCGTATGCGTCGACTGCCGGCCACATGGCGTCGACCATCGTCTTGTCGTCGAGCTCCGCACGACCCCGCTGGCGCACGCCGTCGAGGCCGGCGCGAAGTGCCGCCCCCAGCTCTGCCGGCGAAATCTCCGTCGCGTCCCCGAGGGCCGTCGCGAAGCGAAGGAAGAAGGTGCCGTAGAGCGGTCCCGACGCACCGCCCACGGTCGAGATGAGCGTCATGCCAATCTGCTTGGCCATGGGGCCGGGCGGACCGGCCACGAGCTCGGGCAGCTTGGCCGCGACGGTCGTGAAGCCGCGGTCCATGTTGATGCCGTGATCGGCGTCGCCGATCTTCGAGTCGAGGTCGGTCAGCTCCGCCTTGCGTTCCCTGATCCGATCCGCGAAGAGGCGGATTGAGCGACCCAGGTCTCCACTGCTGATGCCGCTCGTCACAGAGGTCACCGCGTTCTCATGCTCCCCAGCGCAGCGCGGGGGTGTTGACCGGCGCGTCCCACAGGCGCGTCAGCTCGTCGTCCAGCTTCAGCAGCGTGATCGAGCAGCCCGCCATCTCAAGCGAGGTGATGTAGCTGCCGACCAGGTTGCGTGCAATCGTGATGCCGCGTTCGGCGCAGACCGCCGCGACGCGGTTGTAGACCACGTACAGCTCGATGAGCGGCGTGCCGCCCATCCCGTTCACGAAGGCGAGCACCTTGTCACCCTGCCCGAAGCCACCATCCTCGATGATGGGGCCGAGCAGGGCGTCGGTGATCTCGTCGGCACTGGCAAGCGGCCGGCGCTCGCGCCCCGGCTCGCCGTGGATGCCGACACCGATCTCCATCTCGTCGTCGCCGATCTCGAAGGTCGGCTTGCCGGCCGCCGGGACGGTTGAGCTGGTGAGCGCCATGCCCATGCTGCGCACGTTGTCCTGCACCTTCTGGCACAACGCGGTGACCGCCGCCAGGTTCTGGCCCTCCTCTGCGGCGGCGCCCACGATCTTCTCGGCCAGGACCGTTCCCCCCACACCGCGGCGACCCGCGGTGTAGAGCGAGTCCTGCACCGCCACGTCGTCGGCGATGACGACCGAGGTGACCTCGATCCCCTCCGCCTGCGCGAGCTCGGCGGCGATCTCGAAGTTCATGATGTCGCCGGTGTAGTTCTTCACGATGTGCAGCACGCCGGCCCCGCCATCGACCGCCTTGGTGGCGGCCAGCATCTGGTCGGGAACCGGCGAGGTGAAGACGGCACCGGCGCACGCGGCGTCCAGCATGCCCATGCCCACGAAGCCGCCGTGCATCGGCTCGTGCCCTGATCCCCCGCCCGAGATGACGCCGACCTTCCCCTGGCGGGGATCGTCGGCGCGCACGATGACGTTGGGCTCGATCACCCGCAGCCGGTCACCATGAGCGGCGACCATGCCCGCCAGCGCCTCGTCGACGACGTTGTCGGCGTCGTTGATGAGCTTCTTCATTCGATCTTCGCCTCCTTGTGACCACAGGTTTCGGGACCGATGGGGCGCGGCGGGTCACCCGCCGCGCCACTCGGCCGGCTCAGGCCGCCATGAGGTAGTTCGCGAAGACCACCTGATACGCGATCCCACCGATTGCGCCGCCGATGAGCGGCCCGACCACCGGGATCCACGAATACGACCAGTCAGAGCCGCCCTTGCCGGCAATCGGCAGGATCGCGTGCGCGATCCGGGGGCCGAGGTCGCGTGCTGGGTTGATCGCGTAGCCGGTCGTCCCACCCAACGAGAGGCCGATCGCCCAGACCAGGAGTCCGACGAGCAATGCGCCGAGGCCGGGCGCCAGCTCGTTGCCGAAGATCGCCATGACCCCGAAGACGAGCATGAACGTACCGATGATCTCGCTCACGAGGTTCGCGGCGGTGTTCCGGATCGCTGGGCCGGTAGAGAAGGTGGCAAGCTTGAGGCCGGGATCTTCAGTCTCAGCCCAGTGCGGCAGGTAGTGGAGCCACACGAGGACGGCTCCGATGAAGGCGCCGACCATCTCGCCGGCGATGTACCACGGGACAAGGTCCCAGGTCAGCCCGCCGAAGCCGACGACGGCGAAGCCGATCGTCACCGCCGGATTGAGGTGCGCACCGGTGAGGCTGATGATCGCGTAGACGGCAATCGCCACGGCGAGCGCCCACCCGGTGGTGATCACGATCCAGCCCGAGTTCTGGGCCTTTGACCGTGCCAGGAGGACGCCGCCCACCACGCCGTCGCCCAGGATGATGAGAATCGCGGTACCGAAGATCTCGGCAAGCATGATCTGAAAACCGTCAGTCAGTGCACCCATGCCCCAGTTCCTCCAAATCGGTGAGTCAGGTCGAATGGGCGGCCGGCGCGAGTGCGCACGTCCGCGAGCGCTGCATCAATCGGGCGTCATCGACCTCCCTCGCAGCATGGCTGCGGTGGTGTGCTCGGTCACGCGATCAGCCGTCGCGATCTGATCAGGCATTGATCGGTGTTCAGGTCAGCGGGGCTTCTCTTCCTGCCCCCGCGCGAAGTCGCCATGCAGTGGGTCGGCATGCGTGTGGGCGGGGTCGTCCTCGCCTTCGGCATAGTCGCCGCGACGCAGGTCGGGCGTCTCGTGCTCAACCTCCTGGCCCTCGGCGTAGTCGCCGCGGTGCTCCTTCTCGCCGCCTTCGGGCAGGTCTTCCTGGCCCTCGCCGAAGGTTCCCTTGTGGTAGCGCTCGTCGTGGCTCATCAGAACCGGCTCCTCTACGACGATGAACGGCATCCCCCGGACAGGCAACGAGTGTACGCCTCGGTCAAGCCCCTAGCGCCGCGACGCCGCACGCTCTCGGGCCGCGGCACCGGCCCGAGAGAGGCCGGCGCGCAGGAGGAATGCAGCGACCAGGATGAAGGCCGCCACGCCGAGGCCGACGTACAGCGACATGGGCATCCTTGGCCACTGCATGCTGAAGGCGAGGAGGCCCGCGATCATGGCCACGATGGCGGCACGGATCCAGTACATGCGACTCGTTCGTGCCGGGGAAGTGGCCTTGGCCGCCGCGCGGCGCTGTGCGATCCGCTCGGCGCGCGCCTTCTGCGCGGGATTCGTCGGCAGAGCACGCGGGTCGTTATTCTTGTTCATGCGCTCGTAGGCGCGGCGTTCAGCTCGAGACATCGGTCTGCGATTCTACTAGGCCCGTGGATCGGTGGAGCGCGGCGCAGGGCGCCGTGTGCCGGATGGCCCCATGCCGGGCGCGCCCTCGTAGTCGACCTTGAGCTGGACCGGGTCGGAGCCGAAGAGCGCGGCGAGCAGCCAATCCAGCGCCACGCGCGCCTTGCCACCGATGCCAGGCACGAGGCTCCAGTAGTAGCCGCGCCACATGAACCAGGCGATCCAGCCGCGGACCTTGATCCCGAAGACGACCCCGACACCGGTGTGGTGACCGATGCTGGCCAGCGTCCCGATGGTCCGATAGCGGAAGGGCTGCGGAGTCGCGCCGCCTCCATCGATCGAGGCCAGGATGTTGCGGGCCAGCTGCTTCGCCTCGCGGACCGCGTTCTGCGCCGTGGGGGCGTGGTAGGAGCCTTCGTCGTCGACGTTCGGGATGAGGGCGCAATCCCCGATCGCCCACACACCCTTGCGGCTCGTCTGCATCGTCGGCTGGGTCACGGCGCGACCGGCCTTGTCCACCTCGATCCCGGCTTCGCGCACCACCGGTGAGGGCTTCACGCCACCGGTCCAGATGACGGTGCGGCTGGGGATGAAGGTGCCGTCACCGATGACCACGCCGTCCTCGCGCACCTCCTTGAGCGGCGTGCCAAGGTGAATCGTGTAGCCGCGCTTGTCCAGCATTCGGGCGGCGTAGGCGCCCATCTCGGTGGGCATCTCGGGCAGGACCCGCTCCTTGAGCTCCACGATGTGCCCCTTCGTCTCGTCCGGCCCGATCTTCGGGTAATAGCGCCTCCGGACGCGCCCGACGAAATCCTCGATCTCGCCGGCGGTCTCGACACCGGAGAATCCGGCACCACCGACGATGAAGGTGAGCTGCGCGCGCCGCTCGTCCGGGTCCTCCTCGAGCTCGGCGCGCTCGAGCATCTCGATGATCCGATTGCGCAGGGCAAAGGCATCGGCCAGTGTCTTCATGCCGACGGCGAACTCGCGAATGCCCTTGATCCCGAAGGTGGCCGTCTCGCCGCCGAGTGCCAGGACGAGCGAGTCGTAGTGCAGGCGATGCAGGTCGCCGTCGCCGCCCATGACGCTCACGACGCTGCCGTCGAGATCGATGGCCTCGACCCGGCCGGTCACCGCCCAGCTCGAGGGCCGGCGCAGCTGCGCACGGAGAGCGGTCACGCAGTGCCGCGCCTCGAGCGTCCCCGAGCACACCTCGGGCAGCAGTGGCGTGAAGAGCGTGAAGTTCTCGCGGCTCACGACCCAGACCTCGACGTCGTCGCGGCGCCGGGTCAGCTTCTCCAGGTGGCGCGCCGTTTCGACGCCCGCGAAGCCGCCGCCGAGCACCAACACGCGATGCGGCCAGGGAGGCTCCGACCGATAGATCGTGCGCACGATGCGTCAGTCGCCGGTCGGCTCGCTGATCACCTGCAGCGTCTCGCCCGCGTTCGAGGGCGTCTCGGACCGAGCCAGCTTGCCGATCGGCAGCAGGCCGACCAGCTTCCCGTGCGCATCGAGCACGGGCAGGCGCCTGACCTGGTACTCACGCATCATGGCCAGCGCGCCGTCGGGGTCGTCGTGGATGCGGACGCTGATGGGGTCGCGCGTCATGATCTCGCTCACCGCCGTGTCAGCCGGCACGAGCCCCTCCGCCACGCAGCGAATCGCGATATCGCGGTCGGTGACGATCCCCACCAGCTCCTCGCCATCCATGATCGGGATCGACCCGCCGCCCACGTCACGCATCATGGCGGCGACGGCATCGACGGCGGTATCGGGGCTGGCGGTCGCGAGCTCGACGGTCATCAGGTCGGCGACGATGGGCATCGGTCACTCCTGCAGCGGTGGTTGGCGGTCGTCTCGATGGTGACAGGCTTCGTCCCCCGACGCACGCCCAGGTCCCGGTCCGGCGCAGCGCGGCGCCGCTGCCTACAATGAGGCCGTGCACGAAGTATTCGACGAGTTCAAGCGCCAGCTTCCCGACATCGACCCGACCGAGACCCAGGAGTGGATCGACTCGCTCGACGCCGTCGTCGACCAGGGCGGCGCAGATCGCGCCCGATTCATCCTCTTCCGGCTGCTGAAGCGCGCCCGCCAGCTGCAGGTCGGGCTGCCGGCGCTGGTCCAGACCCGCTACATCAACACGATCAGCCCCGAGCAGGAGCCGTACTTCCCCGGCGACGAGGCGATGGAGCTGCGCATCCGGCGCATGATCCGCTGGAACGCGCTGGCCATGGTGCTGCGTGCCAACACGAAGTACGACGGCATCGGTGGCCATCTCTCCACCTACGCCAGCGCCGCCAGCCTGTACGAGGTCGGCTTCAACCACTTCTTCCGCGGCCCCGACCACCCGGGCGGTGGGGACCAGGTGTACTTCCAGGGCCACGCCGCGCCCGGCTTCTACGCGCGCGCCTACCTCGAGGGACGCCTCGACGAAGAGAACCTGGACCACTTCCGGCGCGAGGCACTGACGCCAGACGTCGGCCTGAGCTCGTATCCGCACCCGCGCCTGATGCCCGAGTTCTGGCAGTTCCCCACGGTCAGCATGGGCATCGGACCGCTCAACGCGATCTACCAGGCTCGCTTCAGCCGCTACCTCGGGGCGCGCGGCCTGGCCGATACGGCCGACCAGCGCATCTGGGCCTTCCTGGGCGATGGAGAGATGGACGAGCCGGAGTCGGTCGCGGCGTTGAGCCTCGCCGCACGCGAGGGCCTCGACAACCTGACCTTCGTGGTGAACTGCAACCTGCAGCGCCTCGACGGGCCGGTGCGCGGCAACGGCAAGATCATCCAGGAGCTCGAGGCGGTCTTCCGCGGCGCCGGTTGGAACGTGATCAAGGTCATCTGGGCCCGCGAGTGGGACGACCTGCTGGCGCGCGACAAGGACGGCGTGCTGCTCAACAAGATGACCGAGACGCCCGACGGCGACTACCAGAAGCTTTCGGTGGCCGATGGTGCCTACATTCGTGAGCACTTCTTCGGGCCCGATCCACGACTCGCCAAGCTGGTCGAGCATCTCTCCGACGACGAGCTCACCAAGCTGCGCCGCGGCGGCCACGACTATCGCAAGGTCTACGCGGCCTACGCCGCCGCGGTGGCGCACACCGGCGCCCCGACGGTGATCCTGGCCAAGACCGTCAAGGGCTGGACGCTCGGCCCCGGCATCGAGGGGCGTAACGTCACGCACCAGGCCAAGAAGCTGACCCAGGACGAGCTGAAGGTATTCCGCGACCGGCTCGAGCTGCCGATCCCCGACGAGCAGCTCAAGGAGGCGCCGTACTACCGGCCGGCGCCGGACTCGCCGGAGATGCAGTACCTGCTCGAGCGGCGCCGCCAGCTGGGTGGCTCGCTGCCCCAGCGCGTCGTGCGGCCAAGCCTGCTGCCCCCGGCGTCAGACGCGACCTACGCGGAGCTTTTCGCCGGGTCGGATCGAGCGGCGAGCACGACGATGGCCTTCAGCCGCCTCATCCGCAACCTGACCCGCGACAAGGAGATCGGCAGGCACATCGTGCCGATCATCCCCGACGAGGCGCGGACGTTCGGCATGGATGCGCTCTTCAAGGAGATCGGCATCTACAACCCGCTCGGCCAGCGCTACACGGCGGTCGACAAGGAGCTGCTGCTCAGCTACGTCGAGAAGGTCGACGGACAGATCCTCGAGGAGGGCATCACCGAGGCGGGCGCCATGGCCAGCTTCACTGCGGCGGCGACGAGCTACGCCGTTCACGGCCAGCCCATGATCCCGTTCTTCATCTACTACTCGATGTTCGGCTTCCAGCGCATCGGCGACCTCATCTGGGCCGCCGGGGACGCGCGGGCGCGCGGCTTCATGCTCGGAGCGACCGCCGGCCGCACGACCCTGACCGGGGAGGGGCTGCAGCACGATGACGGTCACAGCCACGTGCTGGCCAGCACCGTGCCGAGCGTGCGTGCCTACGATCCGGCCTTCGCCTACGAGCTCGCGATCATCGTGCGCGAGGGGATCAAGCGCATGTACGGCGAGAACCCGGAGGACGTCTTCTATTACCTGACGCTGTACAACGAGAACCTGCCGATGCCGGCCAAGCCCGACGGCGTCGAGGACGGCGTGCTGCGCGGCCTCTACCTCTACCAGCGGGCCGAAAAGGGACAGCGTCGCGTCCAGCTCCTGGCATCGGGGCCGATCGTGCACCAGGCGCTCGCGGCGCAGGCGCTGCTCGCGGAGAAGTTCGACATCGCGGCCGACGTGTGGAGCGTGCCCTCATTCCAGCAACTGCGCGACGACGCCCTTGCCGTCGAGCGCTGGAATCGCCTGCATCCCGACCAGGAGCAGCGCGTGCCGTACGTGGTCTCGCAGCTGGCCTCGAGCGAAGGACCGATCGTCGCTGCCACCGACTACATGAAGCTCGTGCCGGACATGGTCGCGCGCTGGCTGCACCGGCCCGATCGCCCGTATACCGTGCTCGGCACCGATGGCTGGGGCCGCAGCGACACGCGCGACGCGCTACGCGACTTCTTCGAGGTCAATCCGCAGCAGATGGCCTACGCGGCGCTCCATGGGCTGTGCCTCGTCGGGCAGTCGAGCCACGAAGAGCTGCTCACGGCGCTCGGCACGCTCGGCATCGACCCGGATCGCCCCAACCCCGCGCACACCACCTGACCCGGCGGGCCGCGGAGGGTCAACGGCCGGCGGGCCGCTCCGAGGTCGTGAGCAGTCGCGTCCCGCACAGCGGGCAGAAGGCGTCGCCACGCTCGATGACCGCCGCGCACGTGCCGCAGCGCGGCGGGCCCAGCTCGACCAGCGCGGCGCGCACACCCGCCCAGACCGCCCTGGCCTGGACCGTGAACCGGTGGGTCTCGCCTCGACCGATGGGCACCGGGATCCACTCCACGACAGCCCGTGGCAGGCCGTCAGGGCCGATGCCGGCTCCATGCAGCGAAGCCACCTCCGCGTGGCGCCGGGCTTCCTCGACGGCCAGCCAGCGGCGGCGCTCACGGTCGTACTCGGCACGCGCGCCGGGATCGGTGAGGAGCTGCCGCACCGCGTTGACGACCTGCATCTCCTCGGTCGCGCGCTGCGAAGCGTTGCGATCGGGATGGAAGGTACGTGCCAGACGGCGACACGCCTCGACGATTTCCGTCGAGGTGGCAGTGGGGGTGATCTGGAGCAGACGGTACGCGTCTCGCTCGGGCCGGTACGGCAGGATTCGCTGGAGCATCGTTCCGCCGCGATGGTACCGCAGCCGGGCCGCCTCGATCACCTCGGCTGAGTCTCGCGCCGGATGTGCGCTCGGGAGCGCCGCACTCTCCACCCGAACAGCACAGATACGAGAACTGAAGATTCGTATTGATATCTCGAAGATTAGTATTGACATCAGCCGTCCTGCGCTCTACTCTACGGCCACGACATCAACGATCGCCACCATCAATTACGAATCACGTAGGAGCGCTTCCCGATGTTGGACTACCGAATCCACTTCGCGCAGCTCGTGGCCGAGGATCGGCTGCGCGAGCGCCGTCACCGTGCCGATCGGCCCGCGAAGTCCGAGCAGCGCATCTTCAAGCTGGGCATGCCGGCTCCGTCGCGACTGCCGAGCCGCTGATGGCTCACGACGTCATCTCCACCTGCCCCGTCTGCGCCAACGAGCTCACCATCACCCGGCTGCAGTGCCGCGGCTGCGGGACGTCGCTCGAGGGCGAGTTCGGAGTCGGCCGCTTCGGGCGGCTGGCGCAGGAGCAGCTGACCCTGCTCGAGAGCTTCCTGCGCTCGCGTGGCAACCTGCGCGAGATGGAGCGCGACCTCGGCATCTCCTACCCCACCATTCGCGGCCGTCTCGACACCCTCGTGCGCACCCTTGGCCTGGCCGATGGCGACGCGGCGCCGATTCCGCCAGCCGATGAGCCGGCACCAGTCGACGCCGAATCAGCCATACCCGATGTTTCCGCCGAGCGGCGCCTGATCCTCGAGCGGCTCGCACGCCGCGAGCTGAGCGCCGAAGACGCGGCTGAGGCGCTGCGTTCCCTTGGTACGGCTGAGCGATGAGCACCTACATCCGTCGCCAGGAGATCACGCACGAGGTGGGCGCGAGGGGCCGCGTCACGCTGCAGGTCAATGACGCGGACGTGCGCGTGACCGGTGCCCCGATGCAGGCTGCCCGGGTCGTCGCCACCTTTGAGCTGAGCGCGACGTCCGACGACGAGGCATCTCGGCTCTTTGATGCGCTGAAGCTGCGGGTCGCCGCCTCGGCGGGCGGGCTGACGGTCGAGCAGCAGGATCAAGCTTCGGTCAACCCGCTCCTGCGCCTCATCGGCCGCGGCGGCGGCGCATCGCTCCAGATCGAGGCCACCGTTCCGACCGGCGCGGTGCTGCGGGTCGAGACCGTGAGCGGCGACGTGAATACGACGCAGCTCGAGGGCGACCAGCGTTACGCCACGGTCTCGGGTGACCTCGTCATCCTCGCGGGGGCAGGGTCGGTCCGGCTCAGCACCGTGTCCGGCGATGCGGTCCTCCGCGCCCACGGCGCCCTCGCCCTTCGTGCCGAGTCCGTATCCGGCGACCTGGGCGTCACGGCCGCGCGCCTCGATGCGCTGCGCGCGAGCACGGTCAGCGGCGACATCGACGTCGAAGGTGCCCTCAGACCGGGAGGCGAGCATCGCATCGAGACCGTGAGCGGCGACGTCACGTTCGCGCCGGTCGGCGGCGCCTCGTTCGAGGTGCGCGGCCTGAGCACCGACATCAGCGGCGACATCGACCATCGCATCGAGGGACGCGCCGATCGTCGGCACGTCATCGTCGGCGGCGGCGGGCCGGAGGTCGTCTTCAGCTCGATGTCGGGTGACTTCCACGTGCGTCGACCGCGCGACCTCGAGCCCGAGGAGGACGAAACTGCGCGACGAGCAGAAACGATGGCTGAACAGGCCGATGATCTCGACGTGCTGCGTGCCCTCGAGCGCGGCGATATCGATGTCGAGGAAGCGGGCCGCCGCCTGGGGAACCGATGAGCGGCGAGATCGAGACGGTCCTGCGCCTCGTCGCCGATGGCCGGCTGACGCCCGAGGAGGCGGCGCCGATCATCGAGGCTCTCAGCGCACGAAGCGGCTCCCCCCGCAGCGCCCCGCCCGCGCCTCCGGCTGCGTCTCCTCCACCCGGATTCGTGCACGGCGACCGAGGACGCCGAGTCCGGATCCGCGTCAGCGAGCATGGCCGCAAGGTGGTCGACGTACGCGTGCCGCTCGCCTTCGCGGCCATGGCGGCGCGCATGGTGCCGGGCATCCCGGACTCCTACGCCACGCTCATCGAGCAGGCCGTGACCACCGACACCATCGGTCCGATCGTCGACGCCGAGTCCGAGGACGGCGACGGCGTCCTCATCAGCGTCGAATGACCGCCATGACCGGTCCCGCGATCGAGGCCATCGGTCTCGTCAAGGAGTTCGAGAAGGGTCGCCGCACGTTGCTACAGCGGCTCCGGCGCGAGCCAGATCGTCGCGAGCGTTTCCGAGCCGTTGACGGAATCGACCTGCGCGTCGAGCGCGGCGAGATCTTCGGCCTGCTCGGGCCCAACGGCGCCGGCAAGACGACCACCATGCGCATGCTCGCCACGCTGCTCGAGCCGACATCGGGCCAGGCGCGAGTGATGGGCCTGGACGTCGTGCACCAGGCGCGCGACATCCGACGTCAGATGGGAGCCGTCCTCTCGGACGGGCGCAGCCTGTACTGGAAGCTCACCGCGCGCGAGAACCTTGAGTACTTCGCCGCGCTCTACCACGTGCCTCCGGGCGAGCAGCGCCGGCGGATCGCCGAGACGCTCGACGCCGTGCGGCTGACCGATCGCCAGGATGACTACGTCGAGCGCTACAGCGCCGGCATGCGGCAGCGCCTGGTCCTGGCGCGGGCGCTCCTACCCGATCCGCAGCTGCTCCTCCTGGACGAGCCGACGGTGGGACTCGATCCACAGAGCTCGCGCGACCTGCGCGATCGCGTCGCGGCGCTGCGTGCCGACGGGCGGACCGTCGTGCTCACCACCCACTACATGGACGAGGCGGACCAGCTCTGCGACCGGATCGCGATCGTCGACCACGGGCGGATCGTGGCGCTCGACACGCCGCTGGGCCTGAAGCGGCTGATGGGCACGCCGGAGCCGGAGCGCGAGACGCTCGAGGACGTCTTCCTGTCGCTCACCGGTCGGGCGCTTCGGGAATGACGATCCACGTCCTGCTGGCCGACGGGCGCGCCCTGCTCGCCGCGGGCATGAAGGAGTGGCGCGTCCTGCGCCGCTACCCGACGCTCTTCCTGGGCTTCCTGTTCTGGCCGATCGCGCTGCCGCTCTCGTACGTGTTCCAGGCCGATGCGTACAGTGGCACCCAGGCATCGGTCGACGCCTTTGCGCAGCGGTCCGGCACGAGCGATATCGCCGGATTCCTGTTCCTGGGATGGGCGACGTACATGTGGATCAGCATGATCCTGTGGGGCCCGGGCACGGCGCTGCGCACCGACCAGATCCGGGGCACGCTCGAGGCGGTGTTCATGACGCCGGCCTCGCGCCTTGCGATCATCTTCGGGCCCATCGTGACGCAGGTCGTCTGGGCGCTGTGGATGTTCTTCGTGGTGGGACTGGCGCTCGTCGTCGGCTTCGGTACGCACATTGGGCTGGCCGAGGCGCTGCGGGCGGTGGTGGTCATCCTGGTGGCGGTGCCGGCGCTCTACGGGCTCGGCGCGCTCTTCGCCGCTGTGGTGCTGCGCTTCGGCGAGGTGCACGCCCTGGTCCAGGCGGTGCGTGGCGTGTTCACCGCGCTGTGCGGGATGAGCTTCCCGATCATCGTCCTGCCCGAGCTGGCTCGCTCGGTGGCGCTGACGCTGCCACCGACGTACCTCATCGCGGATCTGCGCAGCGTGCTGCTCAGAGGTGCCGGCCTGGTCGAGTTGCTGCCCGACCTGGCGATCCTGTTCGGCATCGGGATCGCACTCTGCGTGGCGGCAATCGTTGCCTTCGCACGCAGCGAGCGCTTCGCGCGGCGCGGCGGATCGCTGGCACAGTACTGATGACCACGCTTCCTCGTCTCGCCCCGAATCCCGGCCCGGAGGTGCGTGCCGCGTTCGCCATCGCGCGCAAGGAGCTGCAGATCGCGCGGCGCTACCCGCTCAACCTCGTCAACGAGGTGTTCCAGCCGCTCTACCAGTTCCTGCTCCCCTCGCTGCTGCTCGGCGCCACGTTCCTCGTCGGCGGGCGCGCGCTGGGCTTCGCGGCCGTAACCGGCACGGCGGACGTCGCCGGCTTCCTCTTCCTGGGCTCGCTCGTCGCGGGCATCATCGGCACCGGGTTCTGGGAGATCGCCTTCAGCTTCAAGCGCGAGATGGATGCGGGGACGCTCGAGCCGCACTGGCTCACGCCCACAAAGCCCTCGACCATCGTGCTCGGCCGCGCGATCTCGGGCCTCATCATCGCCGGGGTCGCCAGCTGCGTCCTGCTCGCCCTGGGCGCGATCCTGTTCGGCGCGACGCTGGGTCCGGGGTTGCTCTTCGCGCTGCCCGCGCTCGTCATCGCCGGTGCCAGCGTGGTGGGCATCGGGTTCCTGGTCGGGTCCATGGTGCTGCTGATGCGCGACCCAAACTTCCTCGTCGATGCCGGCAGCTTCGTGTACGTGCTGCTCTCGGGCGTCGTGGCGCCGATCCTGGTGCTGCCGTTCTTCCTGCAGCCGATCAGCTACCTGCTGCCGACCACCTACGCGCTCGACATCCTGCGCGTGGCGGCGCTCGGCACCACGCCCATCGCTCCGCTCGCCGTCGAATGGCTGGCGCTCGTGGGCCTGACAGTCGCCATGTTCATCGTCGGCCGCTGGACGTTCGACCGCACGGAACGCCGCATGCGTCGAAAGGGCACGCTGGGGCAGCACTGACCCCGCACGACGGCGCGCCGAGTGGTTTACTACGCGACGCATGAGCAGACGCCCAGAGGATCCACAGCCGCCGCACGGCGCGCCACGCGTCGATCCGTTGCTGGAGGTGCGGGAGCGCAAACGGGGCCGACGCCCCGGTGACGCATACGTGCGCATCGTGCGCCCCTTCGAGGACGAGTTCTCGCTCGAGGAGGGCCGCCTCGTGGCGAGCGAGCGCACGATCTCGCACCGAACGGGGATGCGCGGGAGGCTGCGCAAGCTGCGCACCATCCTCATCGGGAAGCCGATCCACAGCGAGCAGGAGTCGCACGAGCGCCTGACGAAGACGAAGGCGCTGGCGATCTTCAGCTCGGACAACATCAGCTCATCGGCCTATGGCCCTGAAGAGATCATGCGCGTGCTGGCCCTGGCGGGCGCCGGTGCCCTGAGCCTGACCCTGCCGCTCGCCGGGCTGATCACGGTCATGCTTGCCGTGGTGACCGTCTCCTATCGGCAGACGATCAAGGCCTACCCGCTCGGCGCCAGCTCGTACATCGTGGCCAGCGACAACCTGGGCGACCGGATGGGCGTGCTAGCCGCCTCGGCGCTGCTCATCGGCTACGTGGTGACGGTCGCGGTATCCGTCTCCG
>JBDTNK010000011.1:0-44963 GCA_039933775.1 Chloroflexota bacterium
GCGTCGGCCCGTGCAGCGGTGCTGAAGACGATCGCCTCGTGGGCGTCCATCGGACCAGCCTGCGCGGCTGCCGCCTGACCATTCAGGCGAGCGGTCGAGGCCGCGTCGGCCCGTGCAGCGGTGCTGAAGACGATCGCCTCGTGGGCGTCCATCGGACCAGCCTGTGCCGCGGCCTGTGGCACAGCCCCCGCTTCGGGAACCGTGTTCACGTTGCCACTGTTCAGGGCGGCCACGCCGATCCCGGAGAGGGCGATCGTCCCGGTCAGCGCCCCGGCGAGGAGGAGGCGGCGTCGGAGATCATCGGCCTGTTGGCGGGTCGGAAAGTGAATCGCGAAGGCATGGCCTTCGGTGTCGTCGTCGTCCAGGCGGATGACCACGGACGTCGACGGGTTGACGCTGTGCCCTTCGGTATCAGGCTCGTCGCTGGCGGCGAGCTTGATGTGCGAGCGACCGCCGCGGCGCTTCAGCGCCTCGCGAAATCGCTCCTGTTGGCGGGCATCGCCGAAGACGATGGTCCCGTCGGATAGGCTGCCATCCGGCAGCTGAAGGTCGAAGCTGGGACTCGATGCTGCGCTCATGCCAGGGTCTCCTATCTGTAGCTGTTGCTCGCCAGAGCCCGATCGTCGCTGGCGCCGTCCGTGGCGTCGAGCGCCGCCGATACAGGTGGGATGTCAACCGCATGACAGGCGCGCCGCCGAGACGCGTGAGCCGCGCGTATTCGCCCCGCACAACCATCGACCATCGGTCGCAGCAGCACATCCGGGAAAGTACGGAGTCGCGCGCGGGAACCTGCCGCGGCTCAGATCGAGCCACTTCGCGCTGGCATCGACTGTGGCTCTGGCGCCCCCGGAGGGCGATGGAGCCCCTCTGGCGACGCACTGCGACAGCAGCTCTGGCATGGTACGTCGCGTGAGCCCTCGACGGCCGGATGCGATGAGTGGACGGGCATTGCTCGGCGAACATCGTCGACGGTCAGACGTTCATGTACTTCCAGTCGCGAACTACGACGTGTCACCCCCGCCTGGCAAGCGACGCCAGCCACGCATCGCGATCGAGCGGGCTCGGCTCGGAGCGCTCGCGCCGGGGCGGGTTGTCGCCGATCGGCTGGTAGCCACCGGGGCGTGACTCGAGGATCCCCTCCCCCATCGACAGTCCCGGGAGCTGATGCTGCAGCGAACGAACGCGAGCGATCGGCAGCACGGCCGAGACGCGCGACAAGCCGTTCGCCGAGAACTGGCCGGTGACCCGCCCGCGGAGCTGCCCGAGCGCCGCGATGGCGCCCTGTGCCGTCGACGAGGGCATCTCGAGCGCCAACTCGGCGAGTGGCTCGCAGACCCACGTGCCCGCCCGCTCGAGCGCGGTCATCAGCACAAGCTGTGTGAGCCGCCGGAAGTCGGCGGCGCCCGTGACCGGTGACGCGTAGCCGCAGTCGGTCATCGTGACTCGGCAATCGGTGACCTCCCAGCCGGCCAACCCTTCGGTCAAGGCCTCGCGCACGTAGCCCTCCATCTGGGTCGTGAAGGTCGCGGCCGTCTTGTACAAGTAGAGCGGGACGAGGCGCGGCTCGACCTCCGCCCGAAAGTCGACTCCCGAGCCGATTGATCCTGGCTCGATCCGGAGGGCGAGCGTCGCCCTGAACGGGTTCGTGCTCAACGGTGAGCTGCGCCCGGTGATGTTCGTCTTCGTCTTCGCGCGAATGACCTCCTCGGCGTCTCCGACCCGGGCCGGTCGCTCGATGCAGACGGTCGTCGTTTCGCGGAAGTCTGCGGCGATGCCGAAGTCGCGCTCGAGCGTCGCCTGGATCACCTCCTTCTGGACCTCGCCGTACAGCGACACCGACAGCTCGTGCCGGTGATCGTCTTGGCGGACGTCGATGAGCGGGTCCTGTTCGGCGAGCTGGGCGAGCGCAGCGCGGAGGGAGCCTTGCTCGTTAGGCCGCGCAGCGAAGACCACTGCCTCGAGGGCCGGACGCGGGAAGCGAGCCGAGACGGCCTCGCCGGACGGGGGCTCGCCGACCGCGTCACCCACCCTTACCGTGCCGAGCCCGCGAACGGTCGCCATCTGCCCCGCCTCGACGTGGTCTTTGCGCGGCGCTCCCGCAGGCCCGAACACCCGGATCGAGGTCGGCTTCGCCTCGTCGCCGCCGCCCACGAGCACGCGCTGCCGCGGGAGAAGCGTCCCGGCGAACAGCCGGACGTACGCGACGCGCTCGCCGGATGCTGTCCGCTCGATCTTGAAGACGCGGCCCGACACGGGCGCCTGAGAGTCGCCGCTCGCACCGAACAGGAGCTCGTCGATCCCTGCCAGAAGCGCTTCGATGCCGACCCCGAGCCCGGCGGACCCGAAGAAGACCGGATGGACGATGCCGCGGCCGGTCTGCGCCGCAAGCTGCTCGCGAAGTCTCAGCGGCGAGAGCGTCGCATCGTCACCGATGTAGGCCCGCAGGATCGACTCGTCGCCCTCGGCCAGGATTTCGGCGAGCGCGGTCCATAGGATGGAATCGTCGCCCGCGAAGGACTCGACCCTGGCGGTTCGACCGCCGATTTCGTGGACGCGCTGCATCGGGATGAACCTCGGCGCGAGCCGGCGGGCCATCTCGGCCACGACGCGCTCCGAGTCGGCGCCGGCTCGGTCGATCTTGTTGACGAAGATCAGGGTCGGGACGCGGAGCCGCTGCAGGGCGCGGAACAGGAGCGGGGTCTGTGGCTGGACGCCCTCGACGGCCGAGACGACGAGGACCGCGCCGTCGAGGACTCCGAGGACGCGTTCGACCTCGGCGATGAAGTCCGGGTGGCCAGGCGTATCGACCAGGTTGACCGCCAGGTCGCCGAATCTGAACGAGGCGACCGCAGATCGGATCGTGATGCCGCGCTCGCGCTCGAGCTCGAGCGAGTCGGTCTGGGTGGTGCCGGCGTCGACGCTGCCGACGTGATCGATCGCACCGGCGGCGTAAAGGAGTCGTTCGCTGAGGGTGGTCTTACCGGCGTCGACGTGGGCAAGGATTCCGAGATTGAGCGTGCGCATGGGTCCTCATGTCGTGCAAGGAGGTGCTGACCTTCTGGCTGGACATAGGTGCTCCCATCTCGTTCCCTTCTCTCGGCGGGGCGGAATTGCCCGTGAATGGTCGCATGCCGCGTCAAGCTTCCACATCTTGCCTGAGCGGAAGGCGCGGCCTGATGCACACTAGGGTCCACTCGCTTACCGGCGACTTGGACGACGGCGTGAACGCGCTAGTTGACTTGAAGCGCCCCCGGAGGGATTCGAACCCCCGACGCCCGCCTTAGGACGGCGGCGCTCTATCCACTGAGCTACGGGGGCAGGCGCCACCGCATCCTACCGTATGATCGGCCGCATGCCGAACCGTGACGAGCACGAGATCGTGCTCTACGAGCGCGCCGGATGCCACCTCTGCGAGGACGCGGCCGTCCTGCTCGACGAGATGCTCGGTCCTGACCGATACAGCCGCGTCGACATCGACACCGATGACGACCTCCTCGTTCGCTACGGCCATCGCATCCCCGTCGTGACCGTCGACGGTGCGGAGCGCCTGGAGGTACCCATCACCGCGCCCGACGTGCGCGCCATGCTGGCCAGAATGGACCGATGACGCCGTCCGCCGGCCGGCGTCGTCCCCGACGGCGCCGCGCGCTGTGGTGGCTGCTCGGGATTGCGCTCACCGGCGCCGCGCTGGCGTGGCTCGCCTCTGCGCCGCTCGCCACGGCGCCGGTCGATCTCACCACTGGCGGCCTCGTCGGGAAGCCCGCGCCGCCGCTGCGCGGCGCGACGCTCGATGGTGCAACCATCGACCTGACCGTCGATGGCCGTGACCGGCTGACGTGGGTTAACTTCTGGGCCACCAGCTGCGAGCCGTGCCGGACGGAGATGCCGGCGATGCAGGCGCTCGGGGAACGCTACGCCGACCGGCTGCTGATCGTGGGCGTCGACTGGGGCGAGGCAACCGACTCGGTCGCCGACTTCGTCGCGCGCTACGAGGTGCGCTACCCGATCGTGCTCGACCCCACGCTCGACACGTTCTACGCCTGGAACCCCATCGACGGGCTGCCACGCCACTTCTTCGTGGACGGCCACGGGGTGGTCGTGCGCCAGGTCATCGGTCCCCTGCACCCCGACGCCATGGTGACGATCCTCGAAGAGCTCCTGGGTGCTGCCTCACCGGACGCCGCTCGGTCGAACGGCGTCCGGCATCGGTCCGTCTAGCTGGCGGTGACACTCCCGTTCATGTCGGGATGCACTTCGCAGTCGAAGTAGTAGTCGCCGGCCGGAAGCGCCGGCACTTCGTACGTCACGGTCGTGGCAGTCACGATCTCGCCATTGAAGAGGCTTTCGCTCTTGCTGTCATCGGTGAAGATCGCGATGTTGTGCGGCACGTCCTCCTTGTTCTCGAAGGTGATCGTGAACGCGGTGTCGGCCGGAGCCTCGATGCAGCTCGCGCTGAAGGCAAGGTTCTCGGCGCTCATCGTGATGTTGTTGTCGGCATCGGCCGTCGCGCAGTCGCCGCCGCCGGTACCCGGCGTGGCGGAGGCTTCGGTCCCGCCGCCACTGCACGCGGCCAGGGCCAGCATGCCGATCAACGGGATGGCGAGTCGAGCGCGCGTCGAAAGACGCGAGACAGAAAGGAACATGGAATCCAGCTACCTCGTGGGGACTGCGTTTGTGGTATCCCCATGGTAGCCCGGCTCAGGCGGAAGCGCGAAACCCTCGCTCGGTTCGTTCGACGCGCACCGGCAGGTCGCCGGGATCGTGGGTGAAGTAGCACCACCAGCCTTCGTCCGCCGCTCGCGTGACGAGCACGTTGCGCGCCTCGACCGCGGCGATCGGGTAGTCGTCGAAGGCGCTCGTCCAGCGCACCGGCAGCTGCCAACGGGTCGGGATCAGGTCGCCGAAGAAGATCGCGCGATCGCGGGTGTCGCCCGCGCGCCCGCCGCCGGCGAGCGAGCCGATCAGGACGGCCTGCGACCCACGTGTGTGCCCGCCGGTACGCGTCACCGTGACGCCCGGCATGAGCTCGACCTCGCCATTCACCTCGGCCAGCTGGCGCGCACCGCGGATGAGCTCGAGCTGCTCGGCTTCCATGATGCCCTGCAGGCGCAGCTCATCGCCACGCGCAGCCTCCGATTCGTCGCGCTGCACGATGTAGCGTGCGTTCAAAAAAGCCGGCTGGCCGGCCGCGTCGACCATCCCGCCGGCGTGGTCGTAGTGGAGGTGGCTGACGACGACAAAATCGATGCTCGCCGGATCCTCGCCCACGGCGCGCAGCGCCTCGACCGGGTCACCGCCCTCGACGCCCTTGATGTCGCGATCCTTGGCGCTCATGCGCACGCCCGTGCCCGTCTCGACCAGGAGGCGCCTGCCTCCCGATTCGATCAGGAGCAGGTTGAGCCGGCAGAGCAGCCGGCCACGCTCATCGGTCTCGACGAAACGTGACCAGAGCGGACGCGGCACGACACCGAAGAAGCCGCCGGCATCGGGCCGAAACCAGCCCGCACGCACGACGCGCACGCTGACGCCACCGGCAAAGGCGCGGGCAGGACCGATCTCGTAGAGCGGGTCGGGCACGGCGGTGGCTAGCGCTGCACGCGCCCGCGATCGAAATCGCGGTGGTAGAGACTCGCCGTGGGGTCACGCTGGCCGCGGTACTTGCTGCCGATGCGCGCGTCGCCGTAGCCAATCTCGACCGGCGAGCTGAGGCGCTGGAAGCTGATCTGGCCGATCTTCATGCCGTCGTAGAGCGTGATCGGCAGGTTCGCGACGTTGCTGAGCTCCAGGGTCAGGTTGCCCTCCCATCCGGGATCGACATAGCCAGCCGTCGAATGGATGAGCAGCCCCAGGCGCCCAAGCGAGCTCTTTCCTTCCAGCCGAGCCACGAGATCGTTCGGGAGCTCCACGCGTTCCAGCGTCGAGCCCAGCACGAACTCGCCGGGATGCAGGATGAACGGCACGTCACCGCTGATCTCGACGAGCTCGGTCAGGTCTGGCTGGTCGACGCGCACGTCGATGTACGGATAGCGCGTGTTGCGGAAGACGCGAAAGCGGCGATCGAGGTGCAGGTCCACGCTCGAGGGCTGGACGGCCTCCGGCGTGTACGGATCGATGACGATCCGTCCGCTCTCGATCTCGGCTCGGATGTCGCGGTCCGACAGGATCACTCCGGCGCGTCCTGCCGTTGCCGCACCAGTCGATCGACCTCGCGCTTGAGCGTCGAGATGTCCTCGTAGCTGTGATAGACCGATGCGAAGCGGATATAGGCCAGCTGGTCGATGTCACGTAGTGCCTCCGCGGCCAGCTTGCCGATCTCCTTGGCGGACACTTCCGCGTCGCCGCGCGCCCGGATGCCCGCCTCGATATCGTCGATGGCGTGCTCGACCTGGGCGAGGGTCACCGGCCGCTTCTCCAGCGCCTTGAGCAGACCCGCCTGCAGCTTGGTGCGGTCGAAGTCCTGGCGCACCCCGTCGCGCTTGGTGACGACCAGCCGCGCGCCCTCGGGGCGTTCGTACGTCGTGAACCGATGGGAGCAGGCCTCACATTCGCGACGCCTGCGGATGGTCGTCCCGCCCTCCAGGTCGCGCGAATCAATGACTCGCGTCCCGGTTGCCTCGCAGCGTGGACAGCGCATGTACTACACCAGTGGTGGTATTGCGGCGGAGCATACCACAACATGTGCCGTTTCTTGGCGCTCAAAGCTGGTCGCGGTTCAGCCTCGTCGCGACCGATGCCTCGGCCGGCTTGCCCGGCTCCCAGTCGACGAGCACCTCGACCAGTTCCGCCATGCGCATCCGCGAATGGATGACGTTGAGGTAGCCGCGCTTGTAGTACGTGAACGGCTCCTCGTCATCCGGCGGGCGATGCCGCATGCGCGTGATGCCGCAGCCGCGCTCGACGGTGACGATCCCGCGCAGGGCCCGCTCGAGATTCGCCTCGTAGTCGGCATGCAGGCCGTGGAGCGCCTCCGGCGCCAGCACGTCGCGCAGCTCCTCGGCCAGCGTGTCGAGCTCGGCCTCGGAAGCGTCGAGCTGCTCGAGCGCCGCGTCGACGTCGGCGTCACGCCGGCGCAGGGCATCGATGAGGTCGGCGACGCGGCCCAGCACCTCGTCGATCCGCGTCGTGCGGCTCGTCAGTTGCTCGCGGTAGGCGGCGAGCTCGCGTCCGTGTCCGAGTGGCCGTTGCCGGCCGCCGAGCAGCTTGTTCAACATCGGTCGGTGGTCCTTGCTCAAGCGCCTTTTCTGCGCCGAATCTCTTCGGTCAGCTTGGGAATGATGGCGAACAGGTCGCCCACCACGAACAGGTCGGCGAATTCACCGATGGGTGCGTCCGGATCGCGATTGATGGCCACCACATGCTCGGCGGTCTGCATCCCGACCCGGTGCTGGATGGCGCCGCTGATGCCCGCGCCGATGTAGAGCGCCGGTTTCACGACCTTTCCAGTCTGCCCGATCTGGAGCTGGTAGGGAATCCATCCGGCGTCGGCGGCGGCCCTGCTCGCACCGACCGCGCCACCCATCACGGCCGCCAGCTCACGGAGCGGCTCGAAGCCCGCCTCGCTCTGCACGCCTCTGCCGCCCGCCACGATGACGGTTGCCTCCTCCAGGTTGGCGGCGGCGGCCTCCGTCTCGTGTGACTCGACGATCGTCGGCTCCACCAGGCGCCCGATGTCGGCGGGCTGTGGCTGGCTGACCGAGGCGGTGCCACTGCCACCCTCGGCCGGCGTGAACGTGTTGGGCAGCACCAGCACCACCGCCGGCGTCGCGGCAGCATCGGTCGGCTCACTGGTGGTCACGACGCTGCCCTGCAGCGTGGCCTGCTCGGATTGCACGCGGCCTTCGACGACACGCACCGAGCGCACCGGGCCGAATGCCGGCAGGTTCATGGCACCCACGGCCGCCGCCGCCAGGTCCCGGCCATTCGGGGTTGCGGCGGCCAGCAGCGCCAGCGGCGCATCGCCGCGCAGCGCACCGACGAGGGCGGCGGCGGCGGCGATTGCCGGCGCCTTGGCGTCGCTGAGCACGACTGCCCGGGCCGCACCGTGTGCTCCGAGGCCCGCTGCGCCGGCGGCCGCGCCCGGTCCGTAGGCCAGCGCCACGGCGTCGCCGCCACTCTGCCCGGCAAGCGCGACCGCGCCGGCGGCCAGCTCCAGGGCACCGCGCGTCGGGGCGCCATCGATGAATTCGGCAAGGAATGCAATGTCGTTGCTCATCAGATCAGCTTCCTCGCGGCGAGCCAGTCGGCGACCTGCGCCGCGGCATCCTCCGCGCTCACGTTCTCGATCCGCTGCGTCGGCGGCTTGGCCTCGGGCGGGCGTGCCTCGACAACGCGCGTCAGCGCGGCGCCCTGCAGCTGCTCGCCCTGCAGCCCGAGGTCGGCCAGGCTCCACGTCTCGAGCGGCTTGCGCTTGGCGGCCATGATGCCCTTCAGGCTCGCATACCGCGGCTCCCCCACCTGGTCGGTGACCGATGCGACCAGCGGCAGCGGCGCCGTCACGATGTCGTAGCCGGTCGCCGTCAGGCGCCGAATCCGGGCCGCGCCGTCGGCCAGTGACAGCTCTGCGCCGTAGCTCAGCAGCGGCAGCCCACGCATCGCCGCGACCGCGCCGGGAACCAGCGACCCGCGCGCGTCGTCGGAGGCCATGCCCATCAGCGCCACGTCGGGAGCGAGTCGATCGAGCGCCGCGGCGAGCACGCGAGCGGTGGCCCACTCGTCGGCGCCTTCGAGCGCTGGATCGGTGATCAGGACCGCGGAGTCCCCGCCCATGGCCAGCGCGCGGCGCAACGCCTCGGACGCCGCGTCGGGTCCCATGGAGAGGTACACGACCTCGTCGACGCTGCCGGCATCCGCCAGTCGCAGCGCCTGCTCGATCGCGTACTCATCGAGCGGGTTGATGACCGATTCCGCCGCGGCGCGGTCGAGGCGCAGGTCGGAGGTGTACCGCTTCTCGGCGGTCGTGGCCGGGACCTGCTTGATACAGACGACGAATTTCATCTCGGGTTGCTTGCTGCTCCTCTGCTCTGCATGTGAGCTCAGCGCGGACCGATGCCGGAGCGCTTCAACAGCTCCCGGGCCACGATCAATCGCTGAACCTGCTGGGTGCCCTCGTAGAGCTGCGTGATCTTGGCGTCACGCATCATGCGCTCGACGGGATACTCGGTGATATAGCCGTACCCGCCCAGGACCTGCACGGCATCGGTCGTGACCCGCATCGCGGTGTCCCCCGCGATGAGCTTGGCGCTGCTCGACCAGTACGGGAAGTCCGGCGTCCTGGCATCGACCCGCGCCGCGGCGGCATAGGTTAGCTGCCGCGCCGCCTCGGTCTGGCTCGTCATGTCGGCCAGCATGAACCCGATCGGCGCCAGGTCCACCACCCGCTCGCCGAACTGGCGTCGATCGGCCGCGTAGGCCACGGCCGCGTCCAGAGCACCCTGCGCGATGCCGACCGCCTGCGCGGCGATGCCGAGGCGGCTGATGTCGAGGGTGTTCATGGCGATCTTGAAGCCATCGCCCTCCGCGCCCAGCCGGTTCGCCGCCGGGACGCGCACGTCGTCGAAGGTGAGCTCGGCGGTCGGTGAGCCGCGGATCCCCATCTTGTGCTCGGTGCGCGGCGCGGCGAAGCCGGGGGTATCGGTCTCGACGACGAAGGCGCTCATGCCCTTGCGGCCGCCGGCCTGGGCATCGGTCAGGGCAAAGACTGTCAGGAGATTGGCGATGCTGCCATGGGTGATGAAGCGCTTGCTGCCGTTGAGGACGTACGCATCGCCGTCGCGCGTGGCGCGCATGCGGTTTGCCGCAACGTCGCTGCCGGCCGCAGCCTCGGTCAACGCGAAGGCGATGAGCCACTCCCCGCTCGCCAGCCTCGGAAACCAGCGCTGCTTCTGCTCGTCGCTGCCGGCAAGCGTGATCGGCAGGGCCCCGAGCTTCTGCACGATCGGAATGAGGCTGGTCGTGGCGTCGGCACGCGCGATCTCCTCGGTCAGGATCGCCTGCGCGACCCCATCAAGGGCCGTGCCGCCGTACGCCTCCTCGCACCACGTGCCGAGTAGGTCCTGCTGAGCGAGCAGCTCCTTGAGGTCCCACGGAAACTCGCTCTTGGCGTCGATCTCCGCGGCGCGGGGGGCGATGCGCTCCTCGGCCAGCTCACGCACGACAGCACGCAGCTCATCGTGGTCAGCGGTCAGCAGATAGGTCAACCGGCATCCTTTCACGCGGCCGCACGAGCCGGGGGTTCGGGAGCTTCGAGTCTAGCGGATCGCAGCCGCCAGGTCCGCCTCGGACTCTGAATCTCCTGCGCCTGACGCGCATTGCCGAATCGGCACCGATCGGCCCGCTCATCCAGCCGAGCATCGGCCGCTCAAGTCCTCCCATGACCGATGTCGCGCTCGGGACGCGGCTCACCGGACGGATGATCACCGGGCGACACGTTCAACCGCTGAGCTCTCGGAATCTGGCCGGATCGGCCGTCCCGCCGGCTGTTTCGGTCATCGGGTGACTGACGATCAGGTCCGAGCCCGTCTCACAGGCTCGAAGCGAAGGGCACAAAAAGCGGCGCGACAGAGCGGCCAGGCACCGCCACGGGCCGGATTTCAGGAGATCGGCCCTTGGACCTCGACCTGGTCGCCGCTGATGCGGGCACGATACGCCGTCTGGCGGGTGCCGGCAGGGCCATGCACGACCGCTCCATCCTGGAGCCGGAACGTGGAAAAGTGCCACGGGCAGGTGATCGTGTCGCCCTTGAGCTCGCCCTCGGCCAGCGGCCCGCCGGCATGCGAGCAGACCTCGTGCAGCGCATGTACCACGTCGCCGCGGCGGACGAGGACGATCGCGGTCTCACCGAGCATGACCTTGGTCGGTGTGGCCTCGGCCAGCGACGCCGCCGGCAGCACCGCGCTGAAGTCCTTCGCCGGCTCGATCTCGCTGAACGCGTTGTGGTTGACCATGTAGCCGTATTTGAAGACCACGTGGCCGCCGATGTACGCACCGACGCTGACGACCAGGTAGCTGAGCAGCAGGACCCAGAAGGCCGCATCGTGGCTGTCGCCCAGACGCAGCAGCAGCGAGGCGAGGAATCCCACGGTTGCCACGATGTTGATCAGGCCGTGGAAGCCTGCGACGTCGCGCTCCGAACTGTCCGGCGCGGTGTCCTTGTAGTCGGTCAGGCCGCTCAAGATCGCGCCCAGCGCGGCCAGGAACGCGAGCCCGAGCACCCAGGTCGTCGCGGTCTCCAGCCCGCTGATGCCGAAGACGACGCGCAGGACGTCGAGCAGCAGCGCCGCCGTGGCCCCGCCCACGACGACATCGACCAGCACCGCATGCAGCGAGTGGCCCAGCCACGCGCCATTGAGCAGGTCCTGGAGCAGCTTGCCGGGCGAGCCGAGCACGCGGTACGTGCTATCGACGAAGCTCGCGGTGCCGCTGAAGAGCCCTCGTAGCGGCCGCGCCCAGCGCTCCAGCATCTGGCTAGGCCCTCAGCTCGCTGGCAAAGTCGCGGAATATCTCCACGTGGCGGTCGATCTCAACCTCGGTGTGCTGCACGGAGAGGGTCCACTGGTCGTCGGGGCCCGGTGGAAGAAGGATACCCCTGTTGGCGAGGTAGAAGAAGAATGCGGTCCACAGCTCCGCATCGAGCCCGATGAAGTCGCGGTAGTTCGTCACCCGGCCGGGCGTGAACATGACGCAGCCTTTTGGACCGATGTTGATGGCGTAGCCCGGCAGCTCGAACTCATCGAGCACGGCCTGGCAGCCATCGGTCAGGCGACCCGCCAGCCGATGCAGGCCCGGATAGACGTCACGCGTCAGGATCTGGGTCAGCGTCACGACGCCGGCCGCCATGGACAGCGGGTTGCCGTTGAAGGTGCCCAGGTGGGCGACACGCGTCGCGCCGCCGGGAATCGTGGTGCGGTCGATGCCCGTCCCGCTGCCATCGGCCTCCGGCAGGCGCTCGATGCTGCGCATCACGTCGGCCCGGCCGCCAAAGGCACCGATGGGGATCCCACCGCCGATGCTCTTGGCCAGGCAGAAGAGATCCGGCTGCACGCCGAAATGCTCGAATGCGCCACCGTACGCGATCACCACGCCGGTCTTGACCTCGTCGAAGATGAGCACGATGCCGTGATCGGTCGCCAGCTCGCGCAGGCGCTCGAGGAAGCCGGGCAGTGGCGGCACCACGCCGATGTTGAACTGGACCGGCTCGACGATGATCGCCGCGATCTCGCCACGGTAGCGATCCAGGATCGCCTCCAGCGCATCGGGCTGGTTGAAGGGCGCGATGATCGTCTCCGACAGACGGCTCATGGGAATGCCGGCGCTGGCCGGCACGCTGTTCGGTGCCTCGGCCGCACCCATCGCCTCGCGCGGCGGCTGGATGCTGACGAGCACGTCGTCATGGTGGCCGTGGTAGCCGCCCTCGAACTTCACGATCTTCTCGCGCCCGGTGTAGCCACGTGCGACGCGGATCGCGTCCATGGTGGCCTCAGTGCCCGAGTTGCTGAAGCGCACGAGATCGGCATTGAAGCGACGCTTGATCTCCTCGGCCAGGACGATCGCGTCCTCGATCGGAAACGTGTAGCAGGTTCCGTTCGCGACCCGATGTGCCAGCGCCTCCGCCAAGAGCGGATGCGAGTGTCCGGCGGCGAGCACCCCGAAGGCCATGTCGAAGTCGAGGTACTCGTTGCCATCGACATCGGTGATGCGTGAGCCGCGCGCATCGGTCATGAACAGCGGGTATGGATCGTAGGTCTGGAACGAGCTCGCCACGCCAAGCGGCATCGCCCGTTGCGCCCGTTCGTGAAGCGCTGCGCTGCGCTGCGTGCGTTCGCGGTATGCGGCCTCCTCGCGCTCCCCGATGTGTGCCAATCGCGCGCGGTCCACGCCGCGTGCCTCCGTGAGCGTCATCGTCGTGGCTCCTCCATGGTTCCCCACTGATAGGTCTCTTTCACGATTCGCAGCTCGATGAGCGTCTCGCTGCTGCGGATACCTTCGATCGCCCCGAGGCGCTGGCCCAGCACCTCGAGCAGATGGTCGCTGTCGCGGCATACGACCTCGCACACCAGGTCGAAGCGGCCGGCGGTGATGACGAGATAGGTCACCTCCTCCAGCCCCGCGATCTGCGTGGCGATCTCCTCGATGCGGCTGGCGTCGACCTTCAGCCCGATGAATGCCGGCTGCCGGAAGCCCATCGCGAGCGGGTCGGTGACGCCCACGATCTGCACGACGCCACGACCCACCAGCCGCTCGGTGCGCTGCCGCACCGTGGCCTCGGGCACGTTGAGCTCACGGGCCATGCCCGCGTACGGACGCCGACCGTTGCGCTGGAGCTGCTTGATGATCGCCCGATCCAGCTCATCGAGGGTGCCGTGGGCCGTGCCCGGCTGTCGCGCCGATCGATCCAGCATGTGGGAAGCCTAGCGTCGATGTCAGGCTTCAGTCAACTGATTCTGTGGGTTATGGTGCCCTGAGTCACGGAATCGGTGGAATGAGGGGGACACAACAACGCCAATCAGGCTGCCGGCTCCCCCGGCTGGTGCTGTTGCGGCGACGAAGCGGCTGGCGTCGCGGCGGGGTCGCGCGTCCAGGCGCCGGTGGCATCGGCAAGCAGCTCCGCCACGTCGCGCACCTCGACATCGGTGCGCTCGAGGTCGGTGGTGCCGTCGCGCAGCATGATCAGGCAGTACGGGCAGGCGGTGGCGATGGCATCGGGCTCAAGGGCCAGCGCGTGCTCGACGCGGCGGTGGTTGATGCGCTGCCCCTCGCGCTCCTCCATCCACATGCGCGCCCCGCCGGCGCCGCAGCACATGCCGCGTTCGTGGTGCAGCTCCATCTCGGCGACCCGCTGGCCAGGCACCGATTCGACGACGCGGCGACCCTCGTCGTACACCTTGTTGTAGCGGCCCAGGTAGCACGCGTCGTGGTACGCCACCACCGCCTCGTGGTGCTCCGTCGGGACCAGCCGCCCCTCGGCCACCAGCCGATCGAGCAGCTGGGTGTGGTGGATGACCTCGACACCGGTCAGGCCAAACTGCGGATATTCGTTGCGGATCGTGTTGAAGCAATGCGGACAGCTGGCCACGATGGTCGAGATGCCGTGCTGGTCGTGGGCCGCCGAGAGCGTGGCCACGTTCTCCTCGGCCAGCATCTGGAACAGGTACTCGTTGCCGGCGCGGCGGGCGGGGTCGCCGGAGCACGTCTCGCCCGAACCCAGGACCGCAAACGGAACATCGGCCTGGCGCAGCAGCTGGGCCATGGCGCGCACGACCTTGCGATTGCGGTCGTCGTAGGCGCCGGCGCAGCCGACCCAGTACAGCACCGGGCCGGCCGGGCGGCGACCATTGCTGATGATGGCGCGCCCCACCGGCGGGGGGAGATCGGTCTCGAGCGGACGCCCCACGACCTCGTCACGCCCCAGGAGCGGCACGTCCATGCCCTTCGCCCAGTCCAGCCGCGCGCTCCGTGGCTGGCCCCATGGATTGCCCGCGGTCTCCATGCCGCGGAAGGCGACGTTCAGCTCCTTCGGGAAGCGGCTCTCCTCCAGGACCAGGTTGCGGCGAATCTCGACGATCGAGTCGACGTGCTCGATCAGCACCGGGCAGCCCTCCACGCACCAGCCGCAGGTCGTGCACTGCCAGACCGCCTCCTCGGGAATCGCGTTGTCGACGAGCGGGATGGCGAGCGCCTCGCGGGCCCGATCGCGCGCCAGGTTGAGCGAGACGTCGGCGGCCTCCACGCCCCCTGCGGCGCCGCCCTTCGCGGCACGCTGCGCCCCGGCCGCCGCCGCGATCGCCGTCTCGGCCATGACGATCTGGTCGCGCAATCCCTCCATGAAGTGCTTCGGGCTGAGCAGCTTGCCGGTCATCGAGGCCGGGCAGAACTCCATGCATCGACCGCACTCGGTACAGGTCAGCCCGTCGAGCATGTGGCGCCAGGTCAGGTCCTTGAGGGTCTTGACGCCGTAGGTCGGGTCCTCGCCGTTCTCGCCCTCCGCCTCGAGATCCATCTTGCGCAGCGCACCGCGCGGCTCCAGGTTGCGGAAATAGACGTTCGGCTCACTCGACAGGATGTGCAGGTGCTTGCTGTACGGCAGATACGCGCCGAAGCCAAGCACCAGGACGATGTGCATCCAGCCGAAGACGCCGTACCAGGTCGCCGCGGTCTCCGCACCGAGCGGCTCGAGCAGCAGGCTCAGCGGTCCCGCCAGGAGCGCCACGCCGCGCGACGGATCGGCCGGATCGACGACGTAGGCCATGGCGTCACCGACAAGCTCGGTGACCACGATGGCGAAGATCAGCCCCAGGATGATGAACGCGTCGTGGGTCAACGCCAGGCGGGGAGGACGGACCAGCGTGCGTCGCCAGGTGCCATACAGGACGCCGACGATGACGAGCCCGACGAACAGGTTGGCAAAGGCGACCGCAACGTTCCACAGCAGCCCGCCAAGCGGCCAGGTCAGGACCGTCCGCACCAGGCCGTTGGTCAGGTAGTTGCCGGTCGTGACCAGCAGGATGACGAAGCCCCAGAAGATGAAGGCATGCGCCAGTCCGGGACCGATGTCGTTGAGCAGCCGCTTCTGCCCGAAGACAAAGACGCCCAGCCCCTTGAGGCGCTCGAGCGGCCGGTCACTGCGATCGAGCGGGCGCGCCGCCCGCAGCACGGCGAGGTGCAGCGACGCGCGGCGCCAGAACAGGTAGGCCGCCAGGGCGACCGGCACCACGATGAGCGGGTAGAACGGGATGCTGGGCGTCATGGGGCCGTCATGGTACGTCGTGGCGCACCCGCGGCGACGCTAGTGATCGCCTCCGTCGAGCTGCTCGATCGCGTGACGCAGGACCGGCAGGATCGCCTCGATCGACTCGACGGCGCCCTTCGGCGATCCGGGCAGGTTGACGATCAGCGTCGTGCCGCGCGTCCCGACGATCCCCCGCGAGAGCGAGGCCATGGGCGTCGTGACCATCCCCGCGGCGCGCATCTGCTCCGCCATGCCGGGGACCTCGCGGTCGATCACCTGGCCTGTCGCGGCGGGCGTGTGGTCGGTCGGGGTCAGCCCGGTCCCTCCGGTGGTGACGATGAGCCGATGTCCTCGCTCGCTGAGCTCGATGAGCGTGGTCGCCAGCAGCCGCTCGTCGTCGGGCACGACCGTGGCCCCGGGCACGACCTGCCAGCCGGCGTCACGCAGCGCCGCGATGACCGCGGGGCCGCCGCGATCGTCGCGCTCCCCCGCCGCGGATCGGTTCGAGACCGTGACGACCACCGCCTCCGCCACTGGCTCGCGCTGGTGATGTGCCTCGGCCGGCCCGCCGGCCTGGTATTTGCCGCTGCGGCCGCCCTCCTTCTCGAGCAGCTCCACGCGCTCGATGACGATGTCTCGCTGGAGCGCCTTGGCCATGTCGTACAGCGTCAGGGCGGCGACGCTGGCGGCGGTGAGCGCCTCCATCTCGACGCCGGTGCGCGCCGTGACCCGGGCCTCGGTGCGGATGTGTACCGTGCCCGCGTCCCGGTCGGCGGTCAGCCCGACGTCGACGCGGTCCAGCTGCAGCGGATGGCAGAGCGGAATGAGGTCAGCTGTGCGCTTCGCGCCGGCGATGCCGGCGAGCCGCGCAACGACAAGCGCATCGCCCTTGGGGCCGCCGGCATCGAGGAGCGTCGCCAGCACCTCGGGTCGGAAGCGAACGACTGCGCCCGCCACCGCGCGGCGGGCGGTCACCGCCTTGCCGCCGACATCGACCATGCGCGGCGCTCCGTCGGGACCCAAGTGGCTCGGCTTCACTCCATGCCTCCGATGACGATCGCTTCATAGCTTTCCCCCGGCTCGGCGGCCGGAATACCCTCCGGCACGACGAGCAGGGCATTGGCGGCGGAGAGCGCCCGCAGCTGCGAGGATCCCTGCCCGCCCGATGCCTGCGCTTCGTAACCCCGTCCCGCATGCGCCAGGCGTACGCGGAGATAGGCCCGCCGCGGCGTGTCCTTGGGCATGCGCTGCTGGGCCCGCGCGGGCAGGTGCACCCGGCCGTCGCCGGCGAGCCCGAGCATGGCCCGGATCAGCGGTCGCGCGAACAGCTCGAACGTGACGAGCGCGCTGACCGGGTTGCCGGGCAGGCCCATCACCGGCGTGCCGTCGATGGAGCCGAAGGCCAGCGGCTTGCCCGGCTGGACGCTGATGCGCCACAGGTCGAGGCTGCCGAGGCGCGCGATCGCATCGCGCACATGGTCGTGACGCCCGACGCTCACACCGCCGCTGGTGAGGACGAGCCGCGCCCGAGCCGCGGCGTCGCGCAGCCGCTCATCGGTGTCGTCGGCTGCGTCGCGAACCGGCGGCAGCGCGAGCGGTTCGCCACCCGCGTCGCGCACCGCCGCCGCAAGCGCCGGTGCGTTGGCGTCGTAGATCGCGCCGGGGCGCAGCGGCTCCCCGGGCGGCACGAGCTCGTCGCCGGTCGAGAGGATCGCCACCACGGGGCGCCGCCGCACGGCGATCCGGGCGACGCCGATTGAGGCCAAGACCGCGATGTCCGCCGCCGCCATCGGGGCGCCGAGCAGCAGCTCCTCGCCGAAACGCGTGTCGTGGCCCTGCCCGCGCACGTGACGGCCGGGGCTGAGGGGCGCAGGGACGCGCACCTGGCCGTCCGCCTCGGTCGCCTCCTCGAGCGGTACGACGGTATCCGCGCCGGGCGGCAGCGGAGCTCCGGTCATGATGCGCAGCGCCGTGCCCGGTGCCAGCACCGGCAGGTCGCCACGCCCCGCGGCCACCTCTCCGGCGATGGGCAGCGGCCCCGGGGCGTCGGCGGCTCTCAGCGCGAAGCCGTCCATCGCCGAGTTGGCGAAGGACGGCACGTCGATCTCGGCCCGCACCCCGGGAACGGCCACACGGCCGAGACATCGGTCCAGGGGGATCTCTTCGGCATCGGTCAGGCGCACCCCGTCGAGGATGCGTGCGCGAGCCTCGTCAACCGACAGCATCGGGTCGTCAGAAGCCCAGGCGGCGGCGGGTGTCGATGGCGCGCAGCAGGCCATCGCGGGTGAGCAGGCCTACCGGCCGATGCTCGTCCACGACGACCGGCAGCTGACCGACCTGGCGTTCCTGCATGATCTCCAGCGCACGACCCGCCTCTTCCTCCGGGGCCACGGTCGCCAGGTTCGCGCGGCGGGTCATGATGTCAGTCACCCGGGCGTGCTCCCACTGCTCGCGCGGCAGGCGCCGAACGTCGCTCAGCGTCACGATCCCGGCCAGTCCGCCATCGGTGTGGCGCACCAGGAACGAGCGGTCCTCGCCCTTGAGCAGGCGGTCGCTGACGAGCTCGCCAACGAGATCGTTCGGCGAGACCGATGCCGGATCGGGATCCATGATGTCGCGCACCCGCACGCCAGACAGCGCGCGCTCGACGCGCAGCTGGGCCAGCGCCCCGTCCGCCGCGGTTGTCAGGAACCAGCCGATGAGTGCCAGCCAGATCCCGCCCAACCCGCGCTGGAAGACGATGTACACCCCGAGCGCGATGAACGCGTAGCCGAAGAAGCGACCGACCGTGGCTGCCGTGCGCGTCGCCCCGTTGCGATCGCCGCCGGCACGCCAGACGATGGCGCGCAGGATGCGCCCGCCGTCCATCGGGAAGCCTGGAAGCAGGTTGAACAGTCCCAGCGCGACGTTGATGATCGCCAGCCAGCCGGCCGCGACGCTGACGTACAGGATCGGCACGAACAGATCCACGAGTGCCATGAGGCCACCGATGAGCAGGCTGCTCAACGGGCCCGCCGCCGCGATGAACGCCTCGTCGCGCGCCCGCTTTGGCTCTTCCTTGAGCTCCGCGGCGCCGCCAAGCATGAAGAGCGTGATGCGCTCCACCGAGAGGCCGAAGCGGCGCGCAACGAGGGCGTGCGACAGCTCGTGCGCCACGACCGATGCGAAGAAGAGCGCGGCGATGACGGCCGCCACGATCCAGTACTCCGGCGCGCTCCAGCTGTCGACGATCTCGGGCAGCTGAAAGACGGCCAGGGAGTAGGTCACGAAGAAGGCGATGATCAGCCAGCTGGCGTGAATGCTGATCTCGACGCCCAAAACCCGGCCGAGCCGGAACGATGATCCCATAGATCCCGAAGTGTACCCGCGGCCGGGCCCGCGTCAGATGACGCGGCGCAGGAGCCGCCACCCGGCGACCGAGACGACGGTGGCGCTGGCCACGATCGCGATCCCGGCCGCGAGAGCGGCGTCGTACCAGAACGGCTCCGGGAAGAGTGTGATGAGCTGCGAGTTCGGCGGGAAAAGGTACGTGTCGGGCGGGAAGAAGAGCGCATGGAAGATTAGGAAGGTCGGCTCGAAGGCCAGCGCGAAGGCGAGCGCGACGACGACCGCCGCGCCTCCCACGATCGCGGCACCGCCGAGCAGTGCGCGTCCGATGCGACGCCCCTCGCCGCGCAGCATCCAGCCGGTCACGAGCGCCACGACGAGCGCGACGAGGTCGACGAGCAGCAGGAGGCGCACGAGGCGACTGACGTCCTGCATGTGGCTGCGCTCGGTGGCGTCGAGGAGCGGCACACCGCCCTGCTCGAGCGAGGCCTCGAAGACGCCGCCCAGGTAGATGTCGCCCAGGAAGCTGAGCGTGACGCCCTCCACCTGCGCCGGCGAGGCGCTGAACGAGGCATCGACCGCGTGGCGGTCCTGCAGCGCCAGCACGAACGGCGGGTTGAAGAGGGCGAGCGGGCCGGTCAGCGCGACGACGAGCGCGGTCGCGATCGCCAGAAGCAGGCCGACCGCCGCGGGCGCGCGGCGCATCGGTTCGTCAGTCGAGGCGATCGGCGACGAGGGAGGCAACGAATCCAGCGAGTGCGGTGATGATGCCGCCCAGGAAGGCCGCCCCGAAGCCGTCGACCACGAAGCCGAGGTTGAGCTCGTCCGAGGCGGCGCCGGTGAGCATCAGCATCAGCGCGTTGATGACGAACAGGAAGAGGCCGAAGGTGACAAGCGAGATGGGAATCGTGACGATCTTCAGGATCGGCTTGAGGAACGTGTTCAGCGCGGCGAAGACAGCGGCCACGATGCCGAACTGCAATGGCTCGCCGCTGAAGTCGAGGCCGGGCACGATCTGCACGGCGACCCACACGGCGACGGCATTGACCGCGATCGCGATGATCCATCCCATGCGCGGCAGCGTAGCGGATGCCGGGACTGCCCGCCGAGCGCTCGACAGCTCGCCGCCTGAACGCGCTCGGCGGGCAGCGGCCTCCACCGCGAGCCGCCCTCAGTCGCCGGGTTGCTGCACCCGCGGATCGGCGCCATCGGGGATGTCGAGCGAGTGCTCCTCAGGATCGGTCGGCGTGACGTCGCGGACGACACGATCCGGATCCGGTCGCTTGATCGTGGGCTCGAAGTCGTCGCGCTCCTGCCGGTCGTCGTCGTGGGTCATGCGCGCTGCTCCCCGCAGGAACGACGCCAGCGGCTCAGCTCGACGGCAGGCGCCTGCCTCGCACCCAGGCTGCCCGGACCATCTCCGGGTGCGGCCGGAAGATGCAGCGGCTCATGATCTCCGCGGGATCGTCGCTGTCGATCCCCGGCAGTGGCGCGGTCATGCGCGGGTCGAGCGCGATGAGATCCGCCTCTTTCCCCGGCTCCAGCGAGCCGATCCTGTCTCCCCAGCCGAGCGCCTCGGCGCCGGCCAGGGTGCCCATCCGCAGCCAGTCGAGCGGGTCGAGCACCGCATGCTTATCACCACGCACGCGCAGCGCGTTCTGCGTCGCGGCGCCCGCGCGCATGACGCTGAAGAGGCTCAGTTCCGGACCCGCGGCGACGTCGGTGCCGAGGCCCACACGCACCCCCGCGTCGAGGTACTTTCCGAGCGGCATCGAGCCCGACGCCAGGAACAGATTCGAAGCCGGGCAGTGCGCCACGACGGCACGCGTCTCGGCCAGCCGCGCGATCTCGGCATCGGCCAGGTGGACGGCGTGGGCCACGATCGAGCGCGGGCCCAGGGCGCCGGCGCGGGCGTAGACATCGGTGTAATCGGCCGCCTCCGGAAAGAGCTCACGGACCTCGGCGACCTCGTTGCGGTCCTCCGCCAGGTGGCTCTGCCAAAAGGCACCTGTCCGCGTGGCCGCCTGTGCGGAGGCGGCGAGCATCTCTGGAGTGCAGCTGACCGCGAAGCGCGGCGTGTAGGCGTACGCCAGCCGCCCATCGTCGCGGCCATGCCATCGCTCGCGGAGCGCGTTCGATTGGGCCAGGCTGCGACGCAGGATCTCGTCGCGATCGATGCCCTCGTCGTAGGTCAGCCGATCCATCATCACCTTGCCGATCACCGCGCGAATCCCGTGCGCCTCCGCGGCGCGGAAACAGGCGTCGAGGCTGTCCTCCCACAGCGCGCCGTAGGCGACGACGGTCGTCGTGCCGGCGGCGGCCATGGCGGCGAAGGCGGCCGGGGCCAGCTGCTGGGCCGTCTCGACGTCGAAGGCGCGCTCGAGCGGGAAGATGTAGCGCTCCAGCCAGGTCAACAGGTCCAGCCCGGCACCAACCCCGGCGTTGGGCAGCTGTGGCAGGTGGGCGTGCAGGTCGACCATGCCTGGCAGCAGCAGCCAGGGACGCAGATCAGTGACCGATGGCGCCTCGTCCGCGTTCCTCCACGCCCGGACCTCGCTGATGCGGCCGTCCTCCGCGACGCGCAGCAGCCCATCTGGCTCGTACCGATGCCCACCGGCAGTCAGCGGCGTCAGGACACGCGCCCGGATGGCGAACGGCGGTCGCTCCGGCAAGCGCGGTGCATCTTCCACGGCGCGGATCGTACCGCGTCTGCCGTTCCCCGAGCCGTTGCCCGAGCCCTTGCCCGCCGGGCGTAGCATCGGCTTTGGCAACATGCATTCGTGGAGGGAAGCGACGTGGAATGGATCGATCCCGTGTGGGCCGTCCCCACGATCATCCTTGGGGCGGTCGGTGTGCTCGTCGCCCGGTGGCGAAAGGCGCCGCTGATCGAGATCGCCATGGGCACCGGCGGATATTTCCTGTTCATCTGGGGCCTCATGTGGGCCAGCAGCTTCGACCGTGGAGCGTTTCTGGCTGCTGGTGCCGCAAGCCTCGGCTCGCTCCTGTTCACGATGGGCGATGCATGCCGCGACCGGCGCCGCGCGGCGAGCGAGCCGCAGGCGACCTAGCTGCTTACCCGTGATTCACACCTGAATCAGATGGCCGGTACTGGGGAGTTACCGGCCGCCTCATTCACCAGGGAATGGATCCGGGCCGATTCGGAGCATTCCTGTCCCGAACAGCCCGATTTCATTCACACCTGAATATCACGGCGGGGAACTCGGCAATACCGGCCGTCCCATTCACCAGTGCATGGTGCCGGCGGCTGGATAGCGGCCGGGTATACTCCACGGCACGGTCGGGGCGTAGCGCAGCCTGGTAGCGCACCTGAATGGGGTTCAGGAGGTCGAAGGTTCGAATCCTTTCGCCCCGACCATCCCCACGTCCCAGCCGCCACGGCATTTCGTTGCGAGCCGTCAACGATTCTGTACCCCAGTACCTGTTCGTAATAGGACGATTCTCCTACGCTGCAAGGGCTCTTATTCGGCGTGCCCTATTCGCCCGAGCCAACTCAGCCACGGAGGATCTCGATGACTTCAGTTACAGCGTTCGTTCCAAAGCGAACGCTTCTCCTCTTCGCCGCTCTCGTCGCGGCGATGTTCGCCTCGCTGGTCGCGAGCGGATCGCCGCTCCCCGGCGTCGGAAAGGCGCAGGCCAACGACACGTTCGCGTGTAGCGGCACGCTCTTCTTCGCCAGCGCCGGCGTTGGGACGCAGTTCCATGTCGGTGACACCTGGATGGGCGGCACCTTCACCTCCATCGAGAACAACAACTACATGGAGGTCCGGGACAACCCCTCGAACAACCCGATGGGCATGATCGTCGGCGAGTTCAACCAGCCGAAACGGCTGGGCGGCACCGCGACAATCGACTTCGCATCGAGCATCCATGTGGTCGCCATTCAGTGGCACGACAATGACCTTGCGGATGGCGACGGCCCCTGGTCCGTGAACGGCCACGTCGGCCCGACCACCGGCCAGAACCAGTCGATCTGGGAGACCGTCGACTGGACGGTCAGCCAGCTCGTCATCAGCTCGGGCGGTGACTCGGGTGGTGTGGACTTCTGCATCGATCCGGGCAACGGTGGGGGCCAGGGCTGCACACCGGGCTACTGGAAGAACCATGCCGACTCGTGGCTTTCCACCGGCTACAGCACGAGCCAGACGCTCGAGTCCGTCTTCGACGTCCCCGATGCGCTCGGCTATGACGCCACGACGCTGGTCGGAGCGCTCGACTTCGGTGGCGGCGGCGGGGTCTCCGGCGGCGCGAGGATCATGCTGCGCGCAGCGGTCGCCTCGCTGCTGAACGCGGCGCACAACGGCGTGAGCTTCGGCCTCACCGCCGCTGACGTCATCGCCCAGACGAACGCGGCGCTTGCGTCAAACGACCGCGCCACGATGATCGCCCTGGGCGGGACCCTGGACGACCTCAACAACGGCGGCTGCCCGCTCAACTGAGCGGATCGCCTCCGAAGGGCTGATGAGGGCCGGCCGCAAGGCCGGCCCTCATCATGTCCGGAACCTGGCCCCGTTCAGCCGCCGCGGTGAGCGCGCAGCGCGGGCACGCGCTCAGTGAAGAACGAGCCGGGCCCCATGGGCTGGAGCCGCCCGATGGCCTGCTGCCAGGGCCCGAAGAGCATGTCGAAGATGCGCGCCTCGAGCACATCTTCGAGCACGAGAGCGCCCGCGGCATCCGCGACGGCGACTCCGACGCTCAGCCAAGGGCCTACAGTCCCCCGCCGCGCGGAACGCCAGGCTGCCGCGGCGGCGCGCCTCGCGGCGCCGTATTCCCGCTGCCTGCCGCTGATGGTCGCCGCGCGGGCCGCGGCGGCCTGGGCATGCCGGCCGGCGTCCATGCCACGGTCCAATGCGCGATAGGCGCGTGCGACGAAGAGGTCCGCGGCCTCACCGGCCGTCAGATGCCCGATTCGATCGAGCAGACGACCCACCAGTGTCGTGGCCGGCCCGTACTCCCCCATACCACTCACAACGCCACATCTGCGCACCCGTTACGGGCGAACGCCAGGCAGGGCGCTATTCCAGCGTGATGTGCTCGCGCTCGGGCTCCGTCGGCTCGCCGGGCTTGCGGTCCATGCGCGCCAGCCAGTGGTCGATGTACGAGCGCGCCGCCAGCAGCTGTTCCCGCGTCGCGGCGCGCATGTGGCGACGGGTCTCGTCGGGCAAGAGCGTGCGCATGAGGGACCAGACGGCCGTCTCCATGCCGCTGCCACCCCGAGCCGATGCCTCGGACGGCTCCGCGTCGAGCTGTGCCTCCACGCGCGCGAGCCGCGCCTCGAGGTCCGAAGTCTTCGATCGATCGGTCATTGTTTCACTCCCTTGCGCGCTGGGGCGGCAAATCTGATCTGCAGCACATGATCCTCGAACCGCGCCCCCTGCGTGGGCGCATCGATCAGCACGCGCGGCAGGACGAGTGTCCGCCGCCACGTGCCGACGTCGACGACGATCTCATCGGCGTGGCGTGAGAGGCTGATCTGCTCCTTGGCGGTGAAGGGCAGCTCGAGCGAGAGCAGGTAGGTGTCACCGTCGCGCGAGACCGCGTACGGGCGCCCCTTGTAGAAGAAGGTCGTCGGGTCGATGTCGCCGTAGAGCACGTCGGCCAGCTTGATGAGCGCCTCGTCGCCGACGACCTCCTTGTCGAAGAAGGGCGCGGTGCGCACCGGGATGGGCGCGAAGGCGTCGACCACCATCGGTCCATAGCGTTGCTGCGCCTCCCACCAACCGCGGAAGTAGGGGCCGACGTCCTCGGGCAGCACGCGATTCGCCACGACCAGGTCGGTCGGGTAGTTGTAGAGGTGGAAGTAGGTAAAGCTGCGCTGCGCCTCTTTGATGACCACCTGCTCCAGCGTCAGGACGACGCGAATCGAGGTCTTGGTCGGGTCGGCCAGCAGCGCGCGCATGTGCTCGAGCTTGGCGAACAGCTCCTCGCCGGCGTTGAAGACGTCGTCGCCCGGCATCGGCATGCCGATAACGCGCTGGATCAGCGGCCCGGTGAGCTTCGTGATGCGTCGGCCGATCGGCTCGACCTTTTCCATCCACCACTTCACCGCCTCGGGCAGGGAGAGGAGCCGCAGCGTCTCGCCGGTGGGAGCCGCGTCCACGACGATGACGTCGTAGTCGCCCGAGTCATGATGGTCGGCGATCCAGAGCAGGCTGCCGACCTCGTCCATGCCCGGCAGCACGGTCATCTCCTCGGCAAGCACCTCGTCCAGGCCGCGCCAGCGCAGGATCGAGGTCGCGTATGCCTGGATCTTGCCCCAGTACTTGGCGACGTTGTGGAAGACCTCCGACTCTTGCCCCCACAGGTTCGGGGCGATCTGGGTCGGCTCGGCGCCCAGCTCGCGTCCCATCGCATCGCCCAGGCTGTGCGCGATATCGGTCGAGAGCACGATGGTGCGGTAGCCGCGGCGAGCGCAGGCAAGAGCGGTCGCAGCGGCCACGCTGGTCTTGCCCACGCCGCCCTTGCCGGTATACACGAGGATGCGCGTCATACGGAGGTCCACTAGACCGATGGATGGAGGGGCGGGGCGCTGATTCTACGCCGCGTGACGCCGTTCGCGCGGGCCAGTGGCGTCAGCCGTCGAGCGAGGCCAGCTCGTCCTTCGGTTCGCGCGACATGAGGGCCGCGACCCCGTCGAGCGGCGCAAGGCCGCGATGCAGGACGGCATCGACCTGCTCGGCGATCGGCATCTCCACGCCGTGGGCGGCAGCGAGACCCAGGGCACCGGCGACCGTGGCCACGCCCTCCGCCACGCCGTCGAGCTGGGCGGCGACATCGGTCCATGCCAGTCCGGAGGCAAGCAGCTCGCCTGCCCGTCGGTTGCGTGAGAGCGGGCTCATGCAGGTGGCGATCAGGTCGCCCACGCCCGCCAGGCCGGAGAACGTCATGGGGTTGGCGCCGGCCGCCATGCCGACCCGCGTCATCTCGGCGAGGCCCCGGGTGATGATGCCCGCCTTCGCGGAATCGCCGAAGCCCAGGCCGTCGACCATGCCGGCAGCCAGCGCGACCACATTCTTCAGGGCGCCGCCCAGCTCGACCCCGATGACATCGGGGTTGGTGTAGACCCTGAACCGCTCGCCGGAGAGCAGCTGCGCGACCATCGCCGCCAGGCCGGCATCCGTCGACGCCACGACCGCCCCGGCCGGCTTGCCGGCGGCGATCTCGCGGGCCAGATTCGGGCCGGACAGCACCGCGACGGGCCGGGCAGGAAGCTCCTCCGCGATCACCTCGCTCATGCGCTGCCGCGTGCCGTGCTCGATCCCCTTCACGACCGACAGGACCGCCACGCCGGGGTGGAGGGTCTCCGCAAGGCGATGCAGCGTCTCGCGCACGTGGGCTGACGGTACGGCGAGCACGAAGAGCCGGTGCGGCTCGCCCAGGTACGACGCGTCGGTGGCGATGCGGATGTTGGGCGGGAAGATGACGCCGGGCAAGTAGCGCCGATTCTCCCGCGCATGCGCCAACCGCTCGGCGGACTCGTTCGAGTGCGCCCACAGCGTCACCGGACGCTCGGCGTCGGCGAGGCGCACGGCGAGGGTCGTGCCCCACGCCCCGGCACCGATGACGCCGATCTGGTCGCTCATCTGCGGGTCGTATTCCGCTTGCGGGGACGGCTCGTGCGCCGCGCGTCGGCCACCGATGCGCGTTGGCGAAAGATGAGGCGGATCGGCGTGCCCAGGAAGCCATGCTCCTCGCGGATGCGGTTCTCCAGGTAGCGCCGGTAGCTGAAGTGAATCAGCTCCGGGTCGTTCACGAAGATGACGAAGGTCGGCGGCGTCACGGCCACCTGCGTGGCGTACAGGATCTTCGGCAGGCGGTTGCGGACGTGGGCCGGCGCGTGTGCCCGTACCGCGACGCTGACCGTGCGATTCAGCTCGCCGGTGCTGACGCGACGGTAGCGCTCCTCGGCGACGCGCCGCGCCTCGCGCAGGATGCGCTCCATGCGCTGCCCGGTGAGCGCAGAGGCGAAGACGATGTCGGCCCAGGCCAGGTAGGGCGCCTCGCGGCGCAGGACCTTGAGCCAGGCGTCGGCGGTGTGTCCATCCTTCTCCACCGCGTCCCACTTGTTGATCACGAGCACGATGCCCTTGAACGCATCGAGCACGTAGCCGACGACATGGGCGTCCTGCGCGGTGTAGCCCTCGACCGCATCGGTCATCACGATCGCCACGTCGGCACGGTCGATGGCCTTCATGCTGCGCAGCACGCTGTAGTGCTCGATCCCGCGCTCGATGGACCCGCGGCGCCGAATGCCCGCCGTGTCGACCAGGATCATCGGTTCGCCGTCCACCAGCACCGTGGTGTCGATCGGGTCGCGGGTGGTGCCGGGGATATCCGAGACGATCATGCGCTCCTCGCCCAGCACGCGGTTCACGAACGTCGACTTGCCGGTGTTCGGTCGTCCCACGATCGCCACCCGCGGCGGCCCCATCTCGGTCTCCGCCAGCTCCTCGAGGTCGTCCTCACTCAGCTGCTCGAAGTCACGGACCGATGTCTGGCGCTCCGCCTCGGCCATCGGCGGGAGGTGCTCGACGATAAGATCGGCGAGGTCCCCGGTGTTCCGGCCATGCTGCGCGCTGACGGTGATCGACGGCTCCATGCCGAGCGCGTAGAACTCGGTCCCGTCGGCCTCGCGACGCGGGTTGTCGGCCTTGTTGATGACCAGGATCACCGGCGTGTTGGCGCGCCGCAGTCGATCGGCGACCTCGTAGTCGAGCGGGGCCAGCCCGGCATGCGCGTCGACGACGAAGAGGATGACGTCGGCCTCGTCGACCGCCACGCGCGCCTGGTCCTGCACGCGTTCCTCGATGTGGCTGCCCGGATCGATCTCCAGGCCGCCGGTGTCGACCAGCGTGAAGTCGCGCCCGTTCCAGTCAGCGGTGCCGTAGACGCGGTCGCGGGTCGTCCCCGGAAGGTCCTCGACGATTGCCAGCCGCTGCCCGATGAGCCGGTTGAAGAGGGTGCTCTTCCCCACGTTCGGGCGACCGACGACGGCGACGACAGGAAGCGAGGGCATGTGGCGCAGTGTAGGTGAGCCGCCGCGGAGGCGGGTCATGGCGCGTCGAGACGCGACGTCGCGGGACCGCTGGACGGCGCTGCTATGCTCTCTGGAAGCGCTTCCAGACTAGGTGGTTCGCATCGCCGGATTGACCGTCACGCTCTCGGACGTCGCGCGTCGCGCCGGCGTTTCGGAGGCAACCGCGTCACGCGTGCTCAACCGACGCCGCTACGTCTCCGCGCAAACGCGCCTTCGGGTGAAGGCGGCGGCGCGCGACCTGGACTACGTCCCGAACCGCGCCGCCCGCGACCTCTCCATGGCACGCACTGCGACGATCACGCTGCTCGTCCACCACGCGCAGTACCCCGCGCATGGCGAAGGGACCTTCTCGTCGCGCGTGGTGGACGGGGTCTCGCGCGCGCTGCGACAATCCGGCTACGACCTTCTCTACGTCCCCGTCGACGATGAGGCGGTCACGCGGCTCGCCGCGCTGGCCGCGACGCGATCGAGCCGCAGCGACGGGGTCATCGTGCTCGGACCTGCGTTCCCGCGCGCCGCGCTCGAGTCACTCGCGATGACCGGCCGTCCCGCCGTGACGATCGACAACCGCCATCCCGGGCTCGATGCCGTGCTCGCGGACAATGCCCTGGCGATGTGCGTGCTGACCCGTCACCTGGTGATCGATCACGGGTATGGCCGCCTGGCCTGCCTTGCCGGTCCTGCGCGCTGGCCCAGCACGCAGGAGCGGGTCGCCGGGATTCGAGCAGTGGCCGCGAGCGCCGGGGCGACGCTGCGCGTGCTCCACGCGCGCGAGACGACAATGCGCGACGGCGCCGCCATGACGCAACGGCTCGCCGACGAGGCGCCCGAGGCGCTCATGGCAATCAACGACGCGATGGCGATCGGCGCGCTTCACAGGCTGCGCCACCTGGGCGGCGCCTGGCAGCCGGCGATCACCGGCTTCGACGATATCGCCTGGGCGCAGCTCACCGATCCACCCCTGACATCGGTCGATGTCGACGCCACGGCGGTCGGCGTCGAGGCCGCCCGCCTGCTGATGGCACGCATCGCGACCGCACACACAGACGCCCTGCCGGCGCGCGAGGTTCGCGTCCCGGCCACCGTTCGGCTGCGCCGCTCATGCGGTTGCAGCGGAGAGCCCAGCGCGCCACCGGGGTAGGCGGCGCCAGAGCGAGGAGGAGCGCAACAGCCATGGAATCCAGACGACTGCACATGTGGCGCCTGGCGCCAATCATCTTCAGCGTGGCGCTCGTCGTCGGGGCGTGCACCAGCGGCGACTCGGCGAGCCCGAGCGCCGGAGGCTCGTCCGACGGCGGAGGCGGTGGCAGCGGCGATGTCGTCATGATCTCGAGCCAGCTCGTGCCGACCGCGGAGCAGGAGACGATGCGCAACGAGATCCTCGCCGACTTCGACGGCACCGTCGACTTCATCGGTTCGGAATCCGGGCCGTTCAATGACCAGATCCGGGCGCAAGAAGAGGCCGGCTCGGGCGACATCAGCATCATCGGCGGGCTCGACGGTGAGTTCAGCGCGTTTGCGGCCGATGGCCTGCTGACCGATCTCTCCGATCTCGCCGATGAGCTCGCCGATCTCGGGATCAACGAGGACTATCTCGAGCTCGGGCGCCTCGGGACCGACCAGCAACTGTACATCCCGTGGATGCAGGCGACCTACATCATGGTCGCGCGCACCGAGGCCCTCGATTACCTGCCCGACGGCGCCGACGTCGGCACGCTGACCTGGGATCAGCTGACCGAGTGGGGCGCCAACATCGAGTCGGAGACCGGCGAGCGCCGGCTCGGCTTCCCGGCAGGTGAGGACGGACTCCTGCATCGGTTCTTCCAGGGCTACGCCTACCCAGCCTTCACCGGAGGCGTGAACACGACCTTCAGCGGCGATGCCGCCAACGACATGTGGACCTGGATGCAGGACACGTGGCAGTACGTCAACCCGCAGTCCACGACCTACGGCTTCATGCAGGAGCCGCTGCAGGCGGGCGAGGTATGGGTCGCGTGGGACCATGTCGTGCGCCTCATCGACGCGCTCGAGTCCGATCCGGAGGGCTTCGTCGCCTTCCCCGTGCCCTCCGGTCCCGAGGGACGCGCCTTCATGCCGGTCATCGCCGGGCTCGGCATCCCGACGACCTCGTCGAATGTCGAGGGCGCGAAGAACCTGATCCGGTACCTGCTGCAGCCCGAGACGCAGGCCACGACGCTCACCAGCGTCTCCTTCTTCCCGGTCATCGACGCCGACCTGCCCGGCGAGCTCAGCCCGGGCCTGCAGGCGGAGGCCGATGCGGTCGCCGAGCAGCAGTCGGCCGACGACGCGTTGCCGGCGCTTTTGCCGGTGGGTCTCGGCGACCAGGGTGGCGCCTACAGCCAGGTCTTCAAGGATGCCTTCGCGCAGATCGTGATCGACGGGCAGGATCCGGCCGGCGTGCTCGAAGGGCTCGTGCCGAACCTGCAGGAGGTGTTCGACACGTCGGAGGCCCCGTGCTGGTCGCCCGATCCGCCGAGCGACGGTCCCTGCCAGGTCCAGTAAACATGCGACCTGATGGACCCGGGGCGGCGCACGCTGCCCCGGGTCCGCCTCGATGACCACGCGGCTGGGCTGGGCGCCCTACGCGCTCCTGCTCCCCAGCCTCCTCTTCCTGGCAGTCTTCTTCGCGGCGCCGATGGTGCAGGCCTTCGGCCTGGCGCTCCAGGCGCCCGATGGCACCTTCGGACTGACGAGCATCGAACGCATGCTTGGCGATGCCCGCTTCCGGAGCGCAGTGGCGACCACGATCGCGCTCGTCGTCCTCGTCATCCCGATCCAGTTCGCCCTCGCCATGTCGATGGCGCTCGTCATCAACGCCCGCCTCAAGGGCCAGGGCCTGTGGCTCTACATCTACGCGCTGCCACTGGGCATCAGCGAGCTCGCCGCCGGCATCGTCTGGGTCAGCATCTTCACCCAGTCCGGCTGGCTCAACTCGATCCTGATGGGGATCGGGCTCATCGACTCGCCGATCACCTGGCAGAGCGCCGAGACGCCGTGGCTCCTGATCATGTGCGTCGTGGTGGCCGAGGCCTGGCGGGCCACGAGCATCATCATGATCATCCTCGTCGCGGGACTGCAGTCGATCCCGCGCGAGTTCCTCGAGGCGGCCGACGTGTACGGCGCCACGACCTGGCAGAAGATCCGGCGCGTCGTGCTACCGATGCTGCGGCCCAGCCTGCAGGTCGCGCTCATCCTGCGCACCATCCTCGCCTTCCAGGTCTTCGCCACCGTCATCGCGCTCGCCGGCAGCGGGCTCAACGTGCTCGCCGGAGAGGCACAGCGCTGGGCGACCGACATCGACAACGACCACGTGGCCGCCGCCTACGCGGGCCTGATCCTGCTCCTCTCACTGCTGAGCACGATCCTCTTCATTGTCATGCTGCCGACCCGCGAGGAGCACCAGGCGTGACGACGGCCCGCGAGCCGGTCCCGATGCCGCGACCGCGCGCCGGTCGTGAGCGGATCGTCGGGCGCGGCCTCATCTACCTCGGTGCAACGCTGCTCGCGCTCTTCATCCTGCTGCCGATCTACCTCATCACCGTATCGGCCTTCACGCCGCGCGAGAACGCGTTCGACTTCCCGCACAGCCTGATCCCGACGGCGGTGAGCACCGACACGATCCTCTTCTTCATCAACGCCTCGGGGGTGATCGACTCGTTCTGGCGCAGCGTCATCGTCGCACTCATCACGCTCGCACTGAGCCTGCTGATCGGGGCGCCGGCTGGCTACGCGATCGCGCGCTACGCCTTCCGCGGCAGGAGCGGGTACCGCCTCGTCGTTCTTTCGACGCGCGCCTTCCCGATCGTGATCCTGGCGATCCCCCTGGCGGTCACGTACCGGCTGTGGGGCATCGACGACACGGTGATCGGCGTGGCGTTCATGCACACCGCTTTGGCGCTGCCATTCACCGTGCTGATCACCTCGAGCGTTTTCGTATCGGTCCCGCGTGAGCTGGAGGAGGCGGCGCAGACGCTGGGCTGCACCCCGCTGCAGGCGTTCCTCCGCGTCTCACTGCCCCTGGCGCTGCCAGGCCTCGCCGCGGCGGCGATCTTCACCTGGGTCCTGTCGTGGAACGACGTCTTCGCGGCGGTGATCCTGACGCTCCGCAATCCGACCCTGCCCGCCAAGATCCTGGCGGCGCTGACCCAGTCGCCCATCTATTTCCAGTTCGCCGCCGGCTTCGTGATGCTCATCCCGAGCGTCGTCGTCATCTTCGTCATTCGCCGCTACCTGCTCGGCCTGTGGGGCCGGGTCGTCAAGTGAGGAGCCCCAACCTGCATGGCTGAGATCCGCGTCGAGCGCGTCACGAAGCTCTTCAAGCAGACGCGCGCCGTCGACGACGTCTCGCTGACGATCGACGACGGCGAGTTCATGGTTCTGCTGGGTCCGTCGGGCTGCGGCAAGACGACGCTGCTGCGCTCGATCGCCGGGCTGGAGCAGATCGAGGGCGGCCGGATCGTGATCGGCGCGCGCGACGTGACCGAGCTGCCGCCGCGGAAGCGCAACATCGCGATGGTCTTCCAGAGCTACGCCGTCTTCCCGCACATGACTGTCTTCGAGAACATCGCGTTCGGCCTGCGCATGCGGCACGCCGGCAAGGCCGATATCGACCGCCAGGTGCGCGAGGCGGCGGAGCTGCTCCACATCGAGAGCCTGCTCGAACGCTTCCCGGCCGAGACGTCGGGGGGCCAGCGGCAGCGCATCGCCGTGGCTCGCGCACTCGCGATGCAGCCACAGGTCCTGCTCATGGACGAGCCACTCTCCAACCTCGACGCCCTGCTGCGCCTCGAGGCGCGCGCCGAGCTGAAGCGCCTCCTGGGCGAGATCGGCTCGACGACGATCTACGTCACCCACGACCAGGTCGAGGCGATGAGCATGGGCGACCGCGTCGCGGTCATGCGCGCTGGCAAGCTTGTCCAGGTCGGCGATCCGCTGACGATCTACGACGGACCGGTCGACCGCTTCGTCGGCGGCTTCATCGGCAATCCGCCAATGAACTTCCTGGCGGCGACGGTCGAGCGCCGCGATGGCGGCTCTGTCGCGATGCTGGCTGGCGCCGGTGAGGTCCGCCTCGCGCTTGATGGCAGTGAGACGCAGCCTTCGGGCGCCGTGCTCCTTGGCATCCGCGCCGAGAACATCGAGGTGACCGATGATGGCGACGGCCTGCGTGGACGCGTCCTCGTCGTCGAGCCGCTCGGGTCGCACAACCTCGTCACGATCCAGCTGGGCGCCGAACAGCTGAAGGCAACGACGCGACCCGACCAGCGGCTCGAACGCGACCAGAAGGTGCGGGTGCACATCGACCCGACGCGCATCCGCTGGCTCGACGCCGAGCTCGAGGTCGCCCTGGGTGCCGAGGATGCCGCCGGGCCGGGCGCGGGCCGTGGCCCGGTGACCCTCGAGCAGCGCGACACACAGGCACCGACCGCGGAAGGCTGAACGGCGGTGGCTGTGCGCGCGTCGAAGCCGCTCGACCTGGGAACCGGGCGCGTGATCGTCTCGTTCGATCCACGCTCGGCGGGCTGGCTCTCGATCGGCACGCCGCACCCGCGGCACGGATTCGTCGAGCTCAACGCGATCCCGCCCTTCGACGAGGCGGCTCGGGGCGATCCAGCCGCCACGCGGCGTCACCGTCTGGCGATGACGCGGGCGGCGCACGCACTCCTGATCGTCGAAGTCGATGGCGAGGCGCCAGCCCTCGAGCCCGATTGCGGTGACCCGGCGCGGATCGGGTGGTCGTCGCCGCCGATCTCGGTCGTGGCGACGGCACCGCCAGGCACCGGTGCGGTCCGTCAGCAGTGGACGGTTCGTTCGCTGGCGGGGCACCGCCCGACGATCACCCTGCGACTGCGCGGCCACCTCGACCGGCCGGCGCTGGCCGAGATCACCGAGACCGACCCTCCCCCGCCGACGGGCGCCTCGACCACGTTCGAGATCCGCGGCGCCACGGTGCGCGTCGCGGCACGCGCGCTGCCCGCGGAGCTCCTGGTGCGCGTGGTTGGTGCGGCAGTGCACTGGCAGCCCGGTTGCGAGGGCACGCGCGGCAGCGTCGCGTGGCCGTCAGGGCCCGAGCAGCTGACCTTCGAGATCGTGGCGGGCCTCGACGCCCGGCCTGCGCCGCCGGCGACCGCGGCGAGCTCGGAGGACGATCGCCTCGTCGGGCGCGCGCTGGCCTACGTGCGCGGCTGCACGGCGCTACAGGTAGCGACCGGCGAGCGTGTCATGCTCACCGACCACCGCATCCTGCCGCTCTCCTGGACGCGTGACGCCTACTGGCAGGCGCTCGCCCTGCTCGTCGCCGACGCGCCCGGCGATCGCGAGATCGTGGCCGACCACCTGCGCTGGCTCTGGCGCCGCTGCGAGCGGCCGGACGGCCGCTGGGTGCGCAGCCACCACGCCAGCGGGCGCCGCAAGGACCTCGCCTTTCAGGCCGACCAGCAGCTCTATCCGATCGTCGAGCTGGCCGACTTCTGGCGCCTCGACGGCGCGCTGCCGGACGGCGTCGACTGGGCCGCGGAGATCTCCCGCGCCTGGCTGGCCGCGGTCGCCGAGATCGACCCCGGCAGCGGCCTCATCGCCAGCGCCGAGAACGCTGCCGACGATCCGGTCGCCGCACCGTTCATCGCCGCCTCGCAGATCCTGCTCTGGTGCGCGGCCGGGCGGCTCGCCGAGCTCGCACCCGCCGCGGGCCTGGATCGCGCTCCGTTCGCACGAGCCGCCGACGCCGCGCATGCGGCGTTCGAGGCGGCCTTTGCGCGCGGCGGCGCGTGGCCGTACGCCGTCGGCCCAGGCGGCCAACGGGTCACGTACCACGATGCGAACGACCTGCCGACCGCGCTCGCGCCGCTCTGGGGCTTCTGCACGCGGGACGACCCCGGCTGGCGCGCCACGATGTCATTCGCCTTCAGTCGGGCCAATCCGGCGTGGGTCGATGGCGCGCGACCCGGCCTCGGCTCGCTGCATACGCCCGGGCCCTGGACGCTGGGCGACCTCCAGGCATGGATTCGGGCCGTGGTCCTGGCCGACGAGCCCGCCGCCGGCGCGGCCGTCCGGCGGCTCGAGACGGTCGCGTTCGCCGACGGGATGCTGCCCGAGGCGTACGGCGCCGACTACGAGCGGCGCGTTCGGCATTGGTTCGCCTGGCCGGGCGCCGCGTTCGCCGCGCTGCGATCCCTGCAGCGCGCTCGCCGGATCGACCGGTTGCGCGTTCAGATAGGATCGGTCGCATGAAGATCGGGATCGTGGCGACGCGCCTCGCCGGCGTCGACGGCGTCACCTTCGAGACCGCCAAGTGGGAGGCGGTGCTCACCTCGATGGGCCACGAGATTCGGCTCTGCGCCGGCGATGTCGACGCACTGCGCCCGAATACGCGCCTCGTGCCGGCGATGCACTTCGTCTATCCGCCCGCCGCGCTCGTCACCGCCTCGGCCTTCGATCCGGACAGCGAGCCTCGCGCGGTACGGCGAGAGATCCGGCGCTTGGCGCGCCAGCTCCTCCCGCCGCTGCTTGACTGGGTCGAGCATTACGAGCTCGAGGCACTCATCGTCGAGAACGCCTGGGCCATCCCGATGCAGCTGCCACTCGGCGTCGCGCTGCGTGAGCTCGTCGAGCGAACGCGGTTGCCAACCATCGGTCATCACCATGACTACTGGTGGGAGCGCGAGCGCTTCGCCGCCTGCGTGGTGCCCGACATCCTGCGCGCCGCATTCCCGCCTGACCTGCCGAACGTGCGCCACGTGAGCATCAACTCGCTCGCCGCGGCCGAGCTGCTGCGGCGGCGACGGCTGGATTCGGTCGTCGTGCCGAACATGTTCGACTTCGACCACGGGCGCCCGCCACCCCGCGAACGTGCGCGCATCCGCGAGCGCCTGCGCGCGGAGCTCGGCATGGGCGATTCGGGAACCCTGGTCGTGCAGCCGACGCGTGTCGTGCCGCGCAAGGGCATCGAGCTGGCGATCGAGCTTGTCGGTCGGCTCGGCGACCCGCACGCGGTGCTGCTGCTCACCAGCCCCGCCGGCGACGAGGGGCTCACCTACCTCGCCGATCTCAAACGCCAGGCGGCGCGCTCACGCGTCGAGCTGCGCTATGCCGCGGACCGCTTCGCGCCCGATCTCGAGGGCGTGCCCATCGATCCGGCGTACTCGCTCCACGACGCCTACATCGCCGCGGACCTGATCACCTATCCGAGCCTGTACGAGGGCTTCGGCAACGCGCTGGTCGAGGCGATGTTCTATCGCCAGCCCATCGTCGTGAACCGCTACAGCGTGTACGACGCCGACATCCGGCCGCTCGGCCTGCGGGTCGTGGAGCTGGAGGGCGCCGTGACCGATGCCGCGGTCGCCGAGGTGCGCGCGCTGCTGGCTGATCCGGCGCGACGAGAGCGCGACACCGACCACAACTTCGACGTGGCGCATCGCCACCTGGGCTACGAGGTGCTGCGCGAACGGCTCGAGGGCCTGCTCGCCGAGCTTCAGGTCGCAGCGAGGCGGTAGACCAGCTCCCGCACCTCTTCGAGATCAACCTCGGGCGTCGAGGTGCCGCCGGTGATGCCGACCCGCGCCTTGCCGCGGATCCATCCGGCGTGCTCTGCCTCGAGCTCCGCGGCATCGGCGACGTGCACGGTGTCGGGCAGGATCTCGCGGCACTTCACCGCCAGCTCCTTGGTGTTGCTGCTGTTCTTGCCACCGACCACGATCATGGCGTCCACCTCGCGCGCCAACTTGACGCTGTCGTCCTGCCGGGTCAGGGTCACCGGGCAGACGGTGTTGACGACGCGCAGGTCGTGGCATCGGCGCAGGCAGAAGGCGGCAAACTCCTCGAGCTTGCTGGGCAGGATGGTGCTCTGGCTGAGCACGCCGATCCTCTTGGTGCGCGGAACGCGCTCCCACGTCGATCGGTCCATGTCATCCACGACGACATGATTCTCGCCCGCGTAGCTGCGAACGCCTTTGATCTCGGGGTGGTCCTCGTGACCGATGATGCAGACCGTGTAGCCAGCCTCGGCCAGCTCCCGGGCTGCCTTCTGGCTCTGCAGCACCCAGGTGCAGGTCGCGTCGATCAGCTCGAGCCCCGGGGCGCCCTTGACCTGCTCGAACTCGCTCTTCGACACGCCGTGAGCGCGGATGATGAGCGTGCCGCCCTCGACCTCGTCGGCGAGGTCGGCGGTCTTGATGCCGCGGTCCGTGAGGTCGGCCTTGATGCCGGGGTTGTGGACCAGCTGGCCGAGCGTCGTGACCTGCTTGCCCTGCTCGCGCGCGTGTTTTGCCTTGTCGATCGCCAGGCGCACGCCATAGCAGAAGCCGGCGCGCTCAGCGATGTGGACCTCGGGACGCTCGGTGATCATGCCCCCATTCTAGGAGGGAACGGCCGAAGGGGTCTCCGCGGCGGGCCGCTGCCCCTCGGGAAGCAGATCGGCGATGCGGCGCGTGATCTCCTCCGCGCCCGCCGCCAGTGCATCGCGGTCGAGGCGTCCGCTGGGCTGATGACCCAGCACGAACGGCTCCCCGAAGCGGATCGTGATCGCGTGGCGTCGCACGAGGCGCTCGCCCGGCGGCCGCAGGCGCTGCGTGCCCGCGATGCCGGCCGGCACGATCGGCGCGCCGCTGCGCAGAGCGAGCAGCGCAGTGCCCGGCTTGCCGGGGCGCAAGCGCCCGTCGCGACTGCGCGTACCCTCCGGGAAGATGGCGATCGGTTCGCCGCGTGCCAGCAGCTCCAGCGCGGTGCGCTGCGCTCCACGATCGCCCTCGCCGCGGCGCACGTAGAAGACGCCGGAGCGGTCCGCCAGCCAGCCGAAGATGGGCCAGCGCTGCATCTCGATCTTGGCCATGAAATGGATCACGCGTCCGGTCCGATGGCCGCCCGCCCAGCCCAGGAAGGGCGGATCGAGGTCGCTGGCGTGATTCGCGACCAGGATGAACGCTCCCTCGCGCGGCACGTGCTCGAGCCCGATGACCGTGGCCGGGCCCACGATGCGCGCCAGCAGCCCCGCGACGATCGCGCCGGGATGGAAGAACCAGGTCGTCACGCGGAGCGTTCGCGCAGCGCCGCGACGAGGAGATCGACGCACGCCTCGACCGCATGCGCGCCGGTGTCGAGCAGCAGCGCGTCGGACGCCATGCGCAGCGGCGCTACCTCGCGCCCTGAATCCGCGGCGTCGCGGCGCTCGATCTCGGCCAGGTACTCCGCGACGCGCTCCGGGGCGCCCATCTCAGCCGCGCGGCGCTCGGCTCGTACCTCCTTCGAGGCGGTGAGATAGACCTTCAGCTCCGCATCGGGCAGCACCACCGTACCGATGTCGCGGCCGACCATCACCGTGGTGCCGCGCGACGCCGCGCGACGTTGGATGCCGAGCATCGCGCCGCGAACCGCGGCGTGGCGGCTCACGGCGCTCACCGCGTTATCGACCCGCGGCGTGCGGACCTCGTCGGTCACGTCGCGGTCACCGAGCAGCACGGTCTCGCGGCGTCCAGGCGCGTCGCGGCGCGGACGGCGCACCGTGATGTGCGCCTCAGCGGCGAGATCCGCGAGCGCCGCCTCGTCGTCGGGATCGACATCACGCTCGATCGCGGCAAGCGTCAGGGCGCGGTACATCAACCCGGTATCGACGAAGGTGGCACCCAGGCGCTGGGCGAGTGCGTGCCCGACGGTGCTCTTGCCCGATCCGGACGGTCCGTCGATCGCGATGCGCATGACCGGTGCGGCCTCACGGGCGCGGGGCCCGGGCGGGACGCCGGCAAGCTCGGCCACCTCGTCGCGCCCCAGCTCACGCCATGCGCCGCTGCGCAGGCCGTCGAGCGTCAGGGAGCCGAAGCGCGTGCGAATCAGCCGCTCGACCGGCAGGCCCACCGCCGCAAAGAGGCGGCGCACCTCGCGCTTGCGGCCCTCGCCCAGCCGCACCCGTAGCCAGGTGCCTGGCACGTCAGTCCCGGTCACCTCGTCGGGCGCGTGCGCGCGACGCCAGCCGAGCAGGCGCGCCATGCCCTCGTCCAGCGCAACGCCAGCGCTGAGCTGATCCAGCTGCGCGCGCTCCGGCTCCTGCGGCAGCAGCACGGCGTACTCGCGCTCGAGCCCGTAGCGCGGATGCAGGAGCCGGTTGGCCCACTCCCCGTCGTTGGTGAGGACCATGAGCCCCTCCGACTCGACGTCGAGCCGCCCCGCTGGCCAGAGCCGGCCGCCGCGATACGGCACCAGGCTGACCACCGAGCGGCGTCCACGCTCCGCGCGCGAGGAGGAGACCAGGCCACGCGGCTTGTGGATCGCGAAATGGACGGTCGCCTCGGGACGGCCGATCGGCTGGCCGTCGACCGTGATCGCGTCGGTTGCCTCGTCGACCTGCTGACCGATCTGCGCGGTGCGGCCGTTGACCGCCACGCGACCGGCCGCGATCAGCTCCTCGGAGCCGCGCCGCGACGCAACGCCGGCACGGGCAAGCACCTTCTGCAGCCGCTCAGCCGGCATCGGGCCGCTCCGCCTGCGCCAGTGCCGCGACGGCGGCCGCTTCCGAGGTCAGGGTCGGGAGATCATCCTGCGAGGTCAGGCCGAAGCGCTCGAGAAAGGTGAACGTCGTGCCGAACAGCACCGGTCGGCCCGGCGTGTCGCGGCGCCCGACCTCGGCAATGACGCGCCGGTGCAGCAGGGAGCGGATGACGTAGTCGGAATCGACGCCGCGCACGCGTTCGACGTCGGCGCGGGTGCATGGCTGGCGATAGGCGATGACGGCCAGCGCCTCGAGCGCCGCCGGCGTCAGCCGTGCCTCCTCACGCGCCGCGTAGCCGGCGAGCCGCTCCCCGACGTCTGGCGCCGTGACGAGCTGCCACGCGTCGTCGTTGCGTTGCAGGCGCAGGCCGCGGCCGCGCTCCTCGAGCTCCTCGGCCAGGTTGCCGAGCGCGCCCTCGACCTGCAGCGCCGAGACCTCGGCCAGCTCCGCCAGCTCCGCGGTCACCAGCGGCCGCTCGGCGATGAAGAGGAGCGCCTCGAGGTACGTCTCGAGCGGATCGGGCTCGTTCACCGCGCCTCCTCGAGCGGCTCGAGGCGCTCGATCAGGATCGGCCCGAAGACGCTCGACTGCTGGGCGCGCACCTGGCGGCGCCGCACGAGCTCGAGCGTGGCGAGGAACGTGACCGTCGCCTCGGTCCTCGTGCGACACGTGGCCAGGATGGCCTGCAGCACGACCCGGCCGGTCTTCCCGAGCGCCGCGCGCAGGACCTCGATCTGCTCGGCGATGGTGACTTCGCGCTTCACCACCTCCGGCGGCGGCGCGACCGGCTCGGGAATGGCGCCGAGCCTGGCCAGCGCCTCGGCGAGAAGCGTCGGAGCCAGGGCCGGTGGCGTGACGAGCGGCAGATCGCTCTCGCGCGGCTCGCGGCGGAAAATCGGCCGCCGCCCGTCGAGACCGCCGAGCACGAGCGACGCGTCGCGCATGATGCGGTACTCGACCAGCCGGCGTCGCAGCTCCTCCTCGTCGGCGCCCTCATCGGCGTCAGCCAGCGCGCCGGGCATGGGCTCGTTGGGCAGCAGGCGGCGCGACTTGAGCAGGATCAGCTGTGCTGCCACCACGACGAACTCGGCCAGGTGCTCCGCCTCGACCGGGTGACGGGCGAGGTGCTCGACGTAGGCATCGGCCACATCGGCCAGTGGCACGGTCAGCACGTCGAGCTGTCGCGACTCGATCAGATGCAGGAGCAGCGCGAACGGGCCCTCAAAAACCGGCAGGCGCAGCTCGAATGGCCGATCGTCGCCCGGCCCGGCAGGGACGGCGATGCCCGCCTCGATCGGGATCGGCTCGAGCGGCATCGGTTCAGCCTGCGTCGTCGGCGGCGTCGAGTGCCGCCTGGGCGTCACGATCGGCAGCGTCGCCACGGATGAAGGCCGCGGTGCGCGGTGAGCAGCCGGCGGCCATCGCTGCGTCCGCGGAGAGCGCCGGGTGATGCAGGTAGAGGTGCCACGGGTAGCCACGGGAGGTCGGATCCGCCGAGGCCAGGCGGCGCAGCAGCCACGGCATCCCCGCCCCCAGCAGCACGCCGCCGACCCGGTGCCAGAGGCGCATGCGATGGCCTTTGGCGGCGTCGTGCAACAGCGCGGCGGCGAGCAGCTCAGGGTCGTCGCGGCCAGCGGCGAGCAGCCGCTGCGCGACGTCGATGGCGTGCCGGCGGTCCGCGACCGGCATCTGCGCGAAGAGCGGCCAGGCCGTCCTTGGCAGGACCTGGCGCGCAAACGACTCCTCGGCGGCTTCGACGCGCGCCGTCACATGACCGATGAACTGCCTGACCCTACCCAAGTCCGGATCCCGTCAACAGCTCGGCGCCGATGAATGCCAGGTTGAAGAGCCAGCTGATCGGCGAATTCGGCAGGATCACCAGCACCAGCAGCAGCAGGAAGCCGTACTGCAGGTTGCGCTGGATCGTGTATTGCCAGTGTGGCGGCAGGAAGGGCAGCACCAGGTTGTAGCCGTCGAGCGGCGGGACGGGCAGGAAGTTGAAGAGGGCCAGCGCCAGGTTGAAGATCACCGCGTACTCGATGATGTTCGGCACCAGGCCGCTGTCGAGTCCCGCGATCGCCAGCACGCGATAGATGATCGCCAGCCCCACCGCGACGATGACGTTGGCGATCGGCCCCGCGGCGGCGACGAGCGCCATGCCCACCGGTCCGGGACGCAGCGCGTAGACGTTGACCATCACCGGCTTGCCCCACCCGAAACCGGCGATGGCGAAGAAGATCGCGCCCATCGGGTCGATATGCCGCATCGGATTCAACGACACGCGGCCCATGGCGCGCGGCCGGTGATCGCCGAGCTGATCGGCGATGAGGGCGTGGCTGAACTCGTGGAAGGTGATGCCGACGACGAGCGCGATCGCGATGCCGACGATCGCCTCGGGAGACTGGAGGAAGATCATGCGGCGAGGTCTGGCAGCAGCTCGCGCATCAGGCCGGTGAGCCGCTCAGCACCGATGCGGCCCATCTCGATCACCTCTTCGTGCGTGGCGCCGGCCTCGACATCCTCGGTCGCCTTGTTGGTGATGAGGCTGAAGCCGAGCACGCGCACGCCGGCGTGGCGCGCCACGAGCACCTCGTGCACGGTCGACATGCCGACCGCATCGCCGCCCAGCCCGCGGAGCATCCGCATCTCGGCGCGCGTCTCGTAGTTCGGCCCGCTCAGCATGATGTAGACGCCCTCGCGCAGCCCGATCCCCGACCGCTGCGCCGCGTCGCGCGCCCGCTGGCGCAGGGCGGGATCGAAGGCATCGGTCATGGGTGGGAAGCGCGGCCCAAATTTGTCCAGGTTGGGGCCCAGCAGCGGGTTGTCGCCGCTCAGGTTGATGGTGTCGCTGATGAGCATCAGGTCACCGGCGTCGTAGCCGGGATCCAGGCCGCCCGCGGCGTTCGTGAGCACCAGGGTCTCGAGGCCCAGCGAGAAGCAGGCGCGCAGCAGGAGCGTCGCCTCGCGGTGCGAGTAGCCCTCGTATGGATGCGCCCGCCCCGACAGGACCAGGACCGGCGTCCCTCCACTGCGCCCAGCGACGAGCTCGCCGGCGTGTCCCGCGACGGCCACCCCGGGCACGTGCGGAATGTCGCGATACGGGATCCGCGCACGACCCTCCGCATCGAGCAGGTCGACGATGGCACCCAGCCCTGATCCGAGCACGAAGCCGAGCTTCGGCGCGACGTCCGCGCCAGCGGTCCGCAGCCGATCCCGGATGCTCGCCGCCGCCTCGTCGATTCGTCGCTCGAGCTCCGCCCCGTAGATGCCGTCGGCGAGTGCCGGCAGCCGGGCGTCGGCCACCTACATCCGCTCCAGCAGCTGCTGCTTCTTGAGCTCGAACTCCTCGGGGGTGATGAGCCCCTTGTCGCGCAGCGTGCCGAGGCGCTCGAGCGTATCGGCCAGGTTCTGCGCGGTCGGCTCCGCCGGCGCCGCGACAGCGGCCATCGCGGCTGGTGGCGACTCGATCGGTTCGCCGTCGCCGCGGACCTCGTGCACGCGGTTCGAGCCGGCACGCGGCGGCATCGGTTCGGCCACCTGCATCTGCGGCATGGCGGGCGCCCGCTGCCAGCGCGGCTGCGCCAGGTCGGGCCGTTCCAGGAGCTCCTTCTGGTCGAGCATCGCCTTCTTGAACGGCACCGGGCCAGCCATCATCGGGAAGTCGGCCAGGCGCTCCTCGCCCTGCTCTTCGGCGGCGGTCAGGATGTCGAGCGTGCCGTAGCCGAAGATGCGGCCGAAGACACTCTGGCTGAGCACCGCGTCGTTGACCTTCTCAAGGCTCGAGTCGGCCATGTGCTTGTTCAGCACACCGTGCGCCTTGATCACCCGGCGCGTCGTGACGAGATACTCCTCGTTCTGCCACACGAGCATGACCCACGCGATCCGCACCACCGCCACGATGAGCACCAGGCCGGCGGCGATCATCAGCACGTCCTTGAAATCCCAGGGGTCCTGGGCGCCCTGCCAGATGAGGACGGTCAGGGCCAGGACGGCGGCCACGATCCAGATCCACGTCTGGGCCACGATCCCCAGCCAGTGCATCCGGCTCTCGTAGACGACTTCCTCCCCGCGGGAGAGGAGACCTCGTGCGTAACTCATGTGGCTCGGTCGCTCCGCTGGTCGTTCATGCTCGTGGATGCGCCCGCGCGTAGACCTCGCGCAGGCGTTCGCCGGTGAGGTGCGTGTAGAGCTGGGTCGTGCTGATGCTAGCATGGCCCAGCAGCGTCTGAACCACTCGCAGATCGGCTCCGCCCTCGAGCAGATGGGTCGCGAACGAGTGTCGAAATGTGTGCGGCGTCACCCGCTCGGTCACGCCCGCGGCATCGGCCCGCGCGCGCACCATGCGCCAGACCGATTCCCGCGCCAGCCGCCGACCGTGTGTGTTGACGAAGACCGCCGGCGTCGGCCGCTTGCTGGTCCAGGTCGCCCGTGGCCCGCCCAGGTACCGATGCAGCCGCTCGCGCGCCTCCTCGCCCATCGGCACGCGGCGCTCCTTGTTGCCCTTGCCGATGACCCGCACCCACAGGTGCGGCAGATCGACGCGGTCGGTATCGAGGCCGATGAGCTCGCTCACCCGCAGCCCGCAGGCGTACAGCAGCTCGAGCATGGCCCGGTCGCGCAGACCGATGTCGTCGTCGCCCGGCGCGTCAAGGATGCGCTCGACATCGTCGATGGCCAGCACATCGGGCAGGTAGCTGCCCGCCTTCGGCGTGTCGAGGAGCGAGAGGATGTCGCGCTCGGTGAGACCCTCGCGCTGCGCCCAGCGGTAGAAGCTGCGCAGCGCCGCCACCTTGCGGGCCAGGGTGCTGCCGCGCCAGCCATCGCTGCGCATGCCCGCCACCCAGCGGTCCACCGCCGTCGCATCGCGCCGCCAGGCAGCGCCGGCCACCTGCGCGAACTGCTGCAGGTCGCGTCGGTATGCCGCGATCGTCAGCGGCGAGAGCCCGCGCTCGACGCGAAGCTCGACCACGAACGCGTCGATCGCGGGCTCCAGCGCAATCATCGCGCCGCGCCGCGCAGGAGCGCCTCTGCCGCCGCGGTCGCCTCGCTGCCCGCCGTGGCTCCGCCCAGCATCGCCGCCAGCTCGCGCGCGCGCTCACCGGGAGCGAGAGAGCGGACATCGGTGTAGGTTCTGCCGCCCTCGACCCGCTTGCCGACCACGAGATGCGCATCGGCATAGGCGGCGACCTGCGGCAGATGCGTGACGCACAGCACCTGGTGGAACGCGGCGAGCGCCTTGAGCCGCTCGCCGAGCGCGGCGCCGTTGCGTCCGCCGACGCCTGCATCGACCTCGTCGAAGACGAGCAGCGGCGTCTCGTCCGCCGCGGCCAGCACCACCTTGAGGGCCAGCGAGAGGCGGC
>JBDTNK010000012.1:0-44730 GCA_039933775.1 Chloroflexota bacterium
CGGCATCGGTCTGCTCAGCTTCAGCGTCTGGGCGCACCACATGTTCACCACCGGCCAGGTCTTCCTGCCGTTCTTCAGCCTCATGACCGCGCTCATCGGGGTGCCGACCGGGGTGAAGATGTTCAACTGGCTGGCGACGATCTACAAGGGCTCGATTCGCCTCGACACGCCGATGTTGTTCGCGCTGGGCTTCATCAGCATGTTCCTGATCGGCGGCATCAGCGGCATCATGCTGGGCTCGCCTCCGATCGACTTCCACATGCAGGACACCTACTTCGTCGTGGCGCACCTGCACTACGTCTTCTTCGGCGGCTCGGTCTTCGGCGTCTTCGCGGCGATGTACTACTGGTTCCCGAAGATGAGCGGGCGCAAGCTCAACGAGGGCCTGGGCAAGTTCCACTTCTGGCTGCACTTCGTCGGCTTCAACCTGGCCTTCTTCCCGATGCACAACCTGGGCATCGGTGGCATGCCGCGCCGGATCGCCGACTACTCGCCCGATGCCGGTTGGACGGTCCTCAACATGATCTCCACCGCCGGCGCCTTCCTGATCGCGATCAGCATCTTCCCGTTCGTGATCAACGTCGTGAGCACGCTGATCAATGGTGAGCTGGCCGGCGACGATCCGTGGGAGGGGAACACGCTGGAGTGGGCGACCAGCTCGCCACCGCCTGCCTACAACTTCGACAAGCTGCCCCCCATCCGCAGCGAGCGGCCGCTCTTCTTCCTGACGCACGGTCATGGCCACGCGGTGGTCGACCCCTCAGAGCTCGACGAGAAGCACGAGGCGCAGGCATGACCGCCGACTCGCCGACGCTGCGCGCCCCCGCCGACGCGGCACACGATCCGGTTACGCAGCCCGACAGCGCGATGCCGACGCCGCTCGTCGGGATGCTGCTCTTCATCGCCAGCGAGGTGATGTTCTTCGGCGGCCTCTTCGCCGCGTACTTCAACGCCCGCGCCACCGCGCCCGGTGGCAATTGGGGACCGCCGGAAGGCGCGCACGAGCTGGAGGCCTGGCCGCTCGCCGCGATCCTGACCATCATCCTCGTCACCTCGAGCTTCACGATGCAGTTCGGCGTCTGGGCCATCCGCCGCAACGACCTGCGCGGGCTGAAGCTGTGGACCGCGGTCACGCTGGCGCTGGGCGTGCTCTTCCTCGCCGGCCAGCTGTACGACTACAGCCTGCTCGACTTCGGGATCGCCGACGGCATCTTCGGCACGACCTTCTACACGCTCACCGGGTTCCACGGCGCGCACGTCTTCGGCGGGGCGGTGGGCCTGACCATCGTGCTGGCGAGGTCGCTGCAGAACCAGTTCAGCGCTCGCAACCACGTCGCTGTCGAAGCGGTCAGCATCTACTGGCACTTCGTCGACGTGGTGTGGATCGGGCTCTTCCTGACCCTGTACTTCCTCAAGTAGCGGAGGCTCGAACACGTGAACGACACGTCCCTGGGCCTCGCCCTGGTAGGCCTCGGCATCCTGGCGGTGCTGGTGCTCGTCTTCGTGCTCTCGTCGCGCAGCGGGCCGCGCGCCGAGGCCAAGCATCCGCCGCGCGGGGTGCACATGCCGGCGCCGAGCCTGCTGCCGTTCCTCTTCTCCGCGGCCGCGGCGCTCATGGGCCTGGGCCTCGTCTTCGCGCCGGACGGAACAATCGCCAACTGGTTCATCTTCGTGCCGGGCCTGCTCCTCATCGTGGCGAGCTGCTGGGCCTGGGTGCGCGCATCGGGCCATGAATGGCATGACGTCGAGCAGCGGGCCAACGACGACAGCTCCGGCCATTGACCACCGCCCGCCGGCGTGGCGCGGCCGCCTGCCGCTGGCCTACCTCGTCGTCGCAGCCGTCCTGCCCCTCATCCTGCTCGGCGTGCTGAGCCTGGCGCTCCTGTCGCGTGCGGGCGAGGCGGCGCCGGCGACCATCGGGTCCACCGCGCCGACGTTCGCGCTCGCCGACCTCGACGGCAATCCGGTGAGCCTGGCGGACCTGCGCGGGCGCCCGGTGATCGTCAATTTCTGGGCCAGCTGGTGCGCACCGTGCGTCGAGGAGATCCCGGAGCTGCAGGCCGCCGTTGCCGAGCACCGCGGCGAGGGACTGGCCATCATCGGTATCGTGTACAGCGACCGATCCGAGGCCGCCCGCGAGTTCATGGCCCGCATGGGCGGCGGCTGGCCATCGGTCATGGACCCGGGCGGCGAGGTCGCCCGCGATTACGGCATCTACGGACCACCGGAGTCGTTCTTCGTGGATCGCGAGGGCATCATCCGGGGACGCCAGATCGGGCAGCTGTCGCCAGCCGATCTTGACCGGCAGCTGGCCACCATCCTGTGAGAGGAGCGCGCGCATGACCTCCACCACGCCCATCGGGGCCGATGACTCGGCGGCGCCGGGCGCGCTGCCCGCGCTGACCGGCGACGAGGCGCCCCCAACGCCCGCCCAGCAGCCGACGAGCGTCGCCTGGCTGCCGCTGGCGATGGTCCTCGTCATCCTGCTGCTCTTCATCGTCGCGGCCTGGACCCTGCTTGCAGCGGGCGGCTGAGCCCGTGACAGCTGAGCCGGTGACGGCGGCTGAGGCGCTGCGGGCGGCTGCGGGACCAGGGCAAGCCGCGATCGAGATCCGCGGCCTGCGCAAGACCTATGGCCAGATCGAGGCGGTGCGTGGCCTGGATCTCACCGTTCGTCGCGGCGAGGTCTTCGCGCTGCTGGGGCCGAACGGCGCCGGCAAGACCACGACCGTGGAGATCCTGGAGGGCCACCGCGATCGCGATGCCGGCGAGATCAGCGTCCTGGGCCACGACCCGGCGCGCCACGCCCGACAGCTGCGCGAGCAGATCGGGATCGTGCTGCAGTCGACCGGCGTGGAGGAGTACCTCACCGTGCGCGAGGAGGTGGCCCTGTACGCCGGCTACTACCCCCACCCGCGCGACGTGGCGGAGACGATCGAGCTCGTGGGACTCACCGAGCAGCGTGACCGGCGCGTCCAGAAGCTGTCCGGCGGGCAGCGGCGCCGACTGGACCTGGCCGTGGCGCTGGCCGGCGACCCGGAGCTGCTTTTCCTGGACGAGCCGACGACCGGTTTCGACCCGTCGGCGCGGCGGCACGCATGGGACACCGTGCGTGGCCTCGCCAAGCTGGGCAAGACGATCTTCCTGACGACCCACTTCATGGACGAGGCACAGGCGCTCGCCGACCGCGTGGCGGTCATGGCCGACGGGCGCATCGTGGCGGAGGGCACGCCCGATACGATCGGTGCTCGGGGTGAGCGGCACAGCGTCATCCGGTTCCATCTTCCCGAGGGCGTCGCTCTGCCAGCCGGCATGCCGCCGCAGCGGCGCGGCGCCGACGGAGCCATGGAGCTCGCCACCGAGGACCCGACGCGCGTGCTCAACGCCCTCACCTCATGGGCGCTCGATGCGGAGACGCCGCTGGACCGGCTGGAGGTCGTGCGGCCCTCGCTGGAGGACGTCTACCTGGAGCTGACCGGTGGCAATCGGTCTGACCAGGACGCGGCATGAACGGGCTCGCGCTGGCGATCCGACAGATCGGCTACGAGAACCGTGCCTTCTGGCGCAACCCGGCGGCCGCCTTCTTCACCTTCGCCTTCCCGTTGCTGTTCATGGTCATCTTCAACGTGCTCTTCGGTGGCGGCAGCGCAGACGCGCCGCCCGGACAGCGCGCGGCCGACTTCTTCACCCCGGGGATCATCGCCTTTTCGGTGATCACCGCCACGTACACCAACATCGCCATGATGGTCACGATCGCGCGTGACGCGGGGATTCTGAAGCGGGTCCGCGGCACGCCGCTGCCGCCGTGGGCCTACCTCGCCGGCCGCATCGGTCACTCGGCCCTGCTGGCGCTGCTGCTGACGGTGATCGTCGCGGCGTTCGGCGCCGTCTTCTACGGCGTGGCGGTGCCGTGGGATCAGCTTTTGCTGCTGGTGCTGGTGCTGGTCGTCGGCGCGGCCGCCTTCTGTGCGCTGGGACTGGCGCTGACCGGCTTCATCCCGAACGCCGACGCCTCGCCGGCGATCGTCAACGCATCGATCCTGCCGCTCCTCTTCGTCAGCAACGTCTTCATCCAGATGCAGGACGCGCCGGCATGGATCGACACGCTGTCGAAGGTCTTCCCGGTGCGCCATTTCGCGGACGCCCTGATGTCGATCTACAGCCCGGGCATCGCCGGCGGCGCCTTCCGCTGGGAGGACCTCGGCATCCTGGCGGCGTGGGGGATTGGCGGGCTTCTCGTCGCACTGCGCACCTTCAGCTGGGAACCGCGTCGCTAGGCAGGTGAGCGAGGGCTTGGCAGGCGTCAGCGGCTTGCTATAGTCCGCCGCAGGTGGGCTCGCCCGCCATCGGTGCCCTCTGAGGGGTGCACGTATTGATGAGGAGGACCCTGAGACCGATGCCGCCCTTCATCTCGCCGCGACTGGCCACACGCCTGTCGCTTGGCCTGCTCGCCGTGGTGCTGGCCGCCTGCGGGGGCGGCGGTACGGGCGGCGGTGGCGGTAGCGCCACCGGCTCGACGGTCCACCTGCTCGTCGTGAACAAGTCAGCCGATGCGGCGACCTTTACCTACACCGGCGCCGAGGCCGCGCCGGAGGACTCGGTCGAGTCGTGCAAGGCGGCCCTGGCCGACTACCCGCTGGCCGATCCGTTCACGGTCGCGATCAACGGCACCGTGGGCTTCGACTCCGCCACGTTGCCCGAGGGCTTGCCGAACCGCGGCGAGGGCGACATGGTGCTGAAGATGACGATCAACGACGACGGGACGGTCGAGTTCGACGATCCGGCGCCCGGCCGACGCATCTCGCCGCCGGGAACCACCGCCATCTGCCCGACACTGCCGGGCTGAGCGCTCAGGGCGTCGGGTAACGCCGCGCGACGTAGTCCTCGAGGATCTCCAGGAAGCGCGGCACGATATCGTCGCCGCGCAGCGTGGTCCGCAGCTGTCCGTCCACGAAGACCGGCGCGACCGGCTCCTCGAAGGTGCCCGGCAGGCTGATGCCGATGTCGGCGTGCTTTGACTCGCCGGGGCCGTTCACGACACAGCCCATCACCGCCACCTTCATCTCCTCGACGCCCGGACGCGTCTCACGCCAGCCGGGCATCTGCTGCTGCAGGTAGGCGCCGATGTCGCGCGCCATCACCTGGAAGAAGGTCGAGGTGGTGCGCCCGCAGCCGGGGCAGGCGCTCACCTGCGGCAGGAAGCTGCGTAACCCGAGCGATTGCAGCACCTGCTGGCCGACCTGCACCTCCTCGGTGCGGTCCCCGCCAGGCTGCGGCGTGAGGCTGACGCGGATCGTGTCGCCGATCCCGCGCTGGAGCAGGATCGCCAGCCCGGCCGTCGAGGCGATGATGCCCTTGCTGCCCATGCCGGCCTCGGTCAGGCCCAGGTGCAGCGGGTAGTCGCATCGGTCCGCCAGGCGGGTGTAGACCTCGACCAGGTCCTGCACCCCCGACACCTTGGCCGACAGGATGATCCGATCGTGCGGCAGGCCGGTCACCTCCGCCAGGCGAGCCGAGCGCAGCGCCGACTCGATCATGGCCTCGATCATCACCTCGCGGCTGTCCTTCGGCTCGGGCAAGACGGCGTTGGCGTCCATCATCTCGGTCAGCAGCTGCTGATCGAGCGATCCCCAGTTGACGCCGATGCGCACAGGCTTGGCGTTGGCGATGGCGACGCGAATGATCTGGGCGAACTGCTCGTCGTGCCGCTTCGTGCCCACGTTGCCGGGGTTGATGCGGTACTTGGCCAGCGCGGCGGCGGCTTCGGGGTACTTCGTCAGCAGCAGGTGCCCGTTGTAATGGAAATCCCCGATGATCGGCACGCCGACGCCCAGGGCGTCGAGCTTGGCGCGAATGATCGGCACCGCCTGCGCCGCTGCATCGTTGTTGACGGTCACGCGCACCAGCTCGGAGCCGGCGTGGGCGAGCTGCGCGACCTGGATCGCGGTCGCGTCGGGATCGGCGGTGTCGGTGTTGGTCATCGACTGCACAACGATCGGGTGGGCCGAGCCGACCGGCACGCCGCCGACGTCGACGGTCACCGAGTGGCGCCGCGGGATGGATGTCATTGGAGCTCGATCGTACCCCGCGCAGCGGCCCCCTGCTTTCGGGCGGGCATGCTCCATGCATCGCCGAGCCGTCCAATGGGTCTGTTTCACTCCACGCTGCCCGATGATGCGTCCGCATCGGAGACCGATGGCGACGGCGCCGTCGGGGCGCCGTCGGTCTGGATCGTCGAGGACGAGCCGGCCGCGGCCGAGCTGGCCGCCGACCTGTGCATCGCGTGCGGCGCGCGGCCGGAGCTGTTCCGCTCGGCGTTGCCGTTCCTGCGAGCATTTCGCGACGGTGGCCTGCCCCAGGCCGTGGTCCTCGATTGGCGCCTGGAGCGGGAGCTGAGCGCGGCCCTCTTCCTTGCCACGCGCCATCGCTTCCCGATGCTGCCGGTCGTCTTCTGGACCGGCAGCCCCGGCAGGACACTGCCCGCCGCCGTTCGGGAGGACCCGCGCACCCGCATCGTCGACAAGGCCGCGGGTACCAGGGCGTTCGATGCTGCGCTGACCTGGGCCCTGCACGTCACCGAATCCCGCTGAGGAGGCACCGCCATGGGCATCAACGACGCGTTCCGCATTCCGAAGGACCCGCACCCCGGTGAGCCCGACGAGATGACCCCGGACACCGCCCCGATCGACGACATCGAGCGGCCCCACGACGGTGGCGGGGGTCTCGACGACCCTGCGGAGACACCGGCCAAGGACCTGGACGAGCCGGGAGGCGCGGACCGCACCCCGCGGCCGTAGGGCTCCGCTCAGTCGGGAAGCCCGATCAGCAGCGCGGCGTTCATCCCGCCGAAGCCGAACGAGGTTGACAGCGCCAGCCGCGTGTCGGTGCGCTCGGCTGCCTGCAGGACGTGCAGGTTCACCTGCGGATCGAGCGCGCGAAGGTTGCACGTCCCCGGCAGGATGCCCAGCGACAGTCCGAGCACGGTGATCGCGGCCTCGATCGCGCCGGTCGCCCCGAGCGCGTGGCCGTGCAGCCCCTTGGTGCCCGAGACGGGAATCGTCGCCGCGTGGTCGCCCAGCGCCAGGTGCAGGGCATTCGCCTCCGCGACCTCGTTCAGCGGCGTGCTCGAGGCGTGCGCGCTGACATAGCCGATCTCGCTCGCCTCGACGCCGGCGTCGCGCAGGGCGATCGTCACGGCACGCGCCGCCTCGCGGCCGTCGGGACGCGGCGCGGTCATGTGGTACGCATCATTCGACGCCCCGAAGCCGCGGATCTCGGCCAGCACGGTGGCGCCGCGACGTTCCGCTGCGGCGAGCTCCTCGAGGACGAGCATCGCGGCGCCCTCGGCCATCACGAAGCCGTCGCGATCGACGTCGAAGGGCCGCGACGCGTGCTCGGGATCATCGTTCCGGGTCGAGAGGACGCGGATCATGGCAAAGGCGCCGAAGGTCAGCGGCGCGAGCGGCGCCTCCGACCCGCCGGCGATCGCCGCGTCGACCGTGCCATCGCGGATCGCGCGGAACGCCTCCCCGATCGCGACGGCGCCCGAGGCACAGCTGTTCGCGTTGCCCACCGCCGGCCCGGTGATGCCCAGGTCGATCGCCACGTTGCTGGCACCCGCGCCGCCGAAGACGGCCAGCGCCAGCGTCGGCGCCACGCCCCGTACGCCGCGCGCCACGTACGCCGCGTGCTGCTCCTCGCCGAAGGCCGTGCCGCCCAGCGCCGAACCGATCCAGATCCCGGTCCGCTCGGCGCGCCCGTCGCCCAGCGGCAGGGCGGCGTGCTCGGCGGCCATGCGTGCCGATGCGACGGCAAGGGCGCTGAAACGGTCGAGGCGACGTGCGCGACGTGCGTCGAGATGATCGGCGGGATCAAAGTCGTCGATCTGCGCCGCGATCCGGGACGGGAAGGGCGACGCATCGAAGCGATCGATGCAGCGCACCGCCGATCGGTTGCGCTCGACGCCGGCCCATAGCCCATCCGCACCGTGACCGATGGGCGTGATGGCGCCGATCCCGGTGACCGCGACGCGTCGGGTCACGGCGTGCGCTCCGCCAGCAGCTTGATGCGGCGCAGCGTGCGCCCGGCGATGGCGTCGATGAACTGCGGACCGATGACGCGCTCCGCCGCGAACCCGCCGATGAGCGGCCAGCGAAGATGCAGCTCGTGCTCGATCGAGACGTCGGTGATGCCGTCGCCGCGCTCGACGAGGCGCCACGCGACGGCCATGCCGCGCGTCACGCCGCCGGTGTGCGTGAACTCGATGACGCCACGATCGGGGAGCGGTCGCTGCGTCGCCTCCCAGCGAACGGGGATCGGGCCACGTCGCGCGCCCATCGCGAAGCGCCGCTCGCCGTCGCTCGCGGTCAGGCGGCGTACGTAGCGGTAGTGCGGCAGGATGCGCGGCCAACGCTCGACGTCGGCGACGAGCGCGAAGATGCGCGCGGCGGGGGCACGGATCGCGATGCGCATGACGCTCCTCATGGCCGCAGGACGCTGGCCAGCAGGCGTGGCGAGAAGGCGTCGCTCGCCGGGCGGCAGTCGCCGAGCGCCGAGCCCAAACGCAGCGCCATGGCCGGTCGTTCATTCAGCCGGCGCGCGACGTAGCCCAGCAGGGGGCGCGCGGCGAGCATGCCCTGCACCAGCCAGGTCAGCGCATCCTTCGACCCGAACGCGGCGCGGCGCTCCGCGCGGTAGCTCGCGGTCGGATCGGCGGAGTGCAGTGCGCGCGTCGCTGCGCGGGCGGAACGCAGCGCGCGGTAGATGCCCTCGCCGGTGAACGGGTCGATGAAGCCTGCCGCATCCCCGATCAGCATCCAGCCTTCGCCCGCCACCTCCGCCACGCGGTGACCGATCGGCGCTGCGCCGCGGATGGGGGAACAACGCCGCGCCCCGTCGAGGCGCTGAGCGACCGCGGGCAGGCCGGCGATCGCCGCCTCGAAGCGAGCCTTCGTGCCGCCTGGTGCCCCGAACGGCAGCGCCATGCCGACGTTCAGCTCGCCGCCCGGCGTCGGGGCCAGGCCGACGTACCAGCCACGTCCGACGTGCATCTCGCCGCTGCGCTGCAGCTCCGGCAGGCCGGTGTAGTGCGCCACGAGCCCGAGCCGCCGCGGGGCGCGGACGGGGCGCTCGACGCCGAGCAGGCGCGCGACGCGGGAGCGAGCACCATCGGCCCCGATGAGGTGATCAGCGCTGATCGTGCGGCGGCGACCATCCGCGCCGGCGAGGACCGCGCCGCGCACGCGGCCATCCTCGTCGCGGGTCAGCTCGACCAGGCTGGTGCCCTCGAGCAGCGTGGCGCCGGCGCGCTGCGCCTCGGCGGCGAGCAACGCGTCGAAGGCGCGCCGATCCAGGCCCCACGCGGTCCGCGCGCCGCGCCGGTCGGCATAGCGCACGTCGAAGCCGGCCTCGTCGACGACGATCCGCATCCCGTCGAGCGGCACGGCCGTCTCGCGCCAGGCGGCCAGCGGCAGGCCGGCGCGCGCAAGCTCCTCGGCAATGCGCGGCGAGGCGTATTCGGCGCATGCCTTCGGACGCGGATGGTGGAACCGCTCGACGAGCGTCACGCGCATCCCGTCGCGCGCCGCGTGGATCGCCGCGACCGACCCCGCCGGCCCGGCGCCGATGACCAGGAGGTCGATCACGTGGCGGCCACGGCGACCGTCACGATCCGCGGCAGGAACTCCGCGCTGCGCGCCACGACGCGCAGGCCGGCCGCCGCGAGCAGGTCGTCAAGCTCGCGCAGGGTGTAGGCGCGGCGCACCGAGGCGAGGCCATCGTGCCGCGTGTAGCGCCCGCGGCATAGCCCACGCACCGCGAGCGCCGTCAGCGCGTACGGCAGCCATCCACGGCGCAGGTCGTTGATCACCACGCCCAGCCGCGCGACGCGTCGCAGCTCGATCAGCGCGGTGACGGCGTCGGCGGGATCCAGGTGGTGGAGCAGGAGCGAGGCATGCGCGACGTCGAACGCGGCGTCGTCGAACGGCAGCGCCAGCACGTTTCCGCGTTCGAGACGCACCTCCGCGTCGCCCCCGACACGCGCGGCGGCCAACGCCAGCACGTCGGCGCTGCTGTCGAGCGCGGTGACGCGCCATGCGCTCGCCCCCGCTCCGGTCCGTCCGTGACGTGCCATGGCGAGCGCCATGTCGCCGCCCCCGGTACCGGCATCGAGCACGCTGAGGTCACGGCGGCCATCGGCCAATGCGGTGATCGCCGCGAGGCTGGCGCCGACACCGCCCGGCAGGCGGTTGAGCATCGCCAGCTCGCGCAGGTTGACCGCCAGATGGTGCGCGTCCAGCACGACGGCATCGAGCAGCTCGCGTTCGTCGCTGCGCGCGGCGAGGGGAAGGCGCCATCGGTCAAGAAAGGTTGTCGTCATGGGTCGGGGTGCGGCCTCCGCGCTCATCATGAGCGGTCCTGTCCAGCGACGCGCTGAGCACGTCGCGCGCCACGGCCTTCCATACCCGCCGCGTTACACTGGGCGCCATCATGACCGCCACCGTGCCGCCCTCCACCGATGCCCCGCCGCACGACCACGAGGGCGATCGTCGTCACCGCAAGGTCGTCATCATCGGGTCGGGTCCGGCGGGACTGACCGCCGCCCTCTACGCGGCGCGGGCGAACCTCAAGCCCCTCGTGGTTGCCGGCTACGTGCCGCTTGGCCAGCTCATGATCACGAGCGACGTCGAGAACTACCCAGGCTTCCCCGATGGCATCCAGGGCCCGGAGCTGATGGGCCAGTTCCGCGCGCAGGCTGAGCGCTTCGGGGCGGTGATCATCGAGCGGGACGCCACCCGCGTCGACTTCACCCAGCGGCCCTTCCGGATCTGGGCCGGCGAGGACGAATTCCTGGCCGATGCGGTGATCGTGGCCACCGGCGCCTCGGCGCTCTGGCTTGGCCTCGAGTCGGAGGAGGCGTTCCGCGGGCGCGGCGTGTCGGCCTGCGCAACCTGCGACGGCTTCTTCTTCCGCGGGCGCGAGATCGCGGTGGTCGGCGGCGGCGACACGGCGCTGGAGGAGGCGCTCTTCCTGACCCGCTTTGCCTCGAAGATCACGATACTCGTGCGGCGAGACGGCTTCCGCGGCAGCAAGGTGATGCAGGATCGCGCGCTCAACCACGAGAAGATCGAGGTGCGCTGGAACACCGAGGTGAGCGAGGTCCGCGGCGACGGGACCGTCTCACAGCTGACGCTGCGCGACACGGCGAGCGGCGAGACCTCGGAGCTGGATGTGCAGGGGCTGTTCATCGCCATCGGCTATAAGCCCAACACCGACCTGTTCATGGGCATCCTGGAGACCGATGAGCGCGGTTACCTCAAGGTCGTGGACGAGACCGGCTCGGGGATCGAGGGCGTCTTCATCGCCGGCGACGTCCACGACCACCGCTACCGTCAGGCGGTCACCGCCGCCGGCGATGGCTGCAAGGCGGCGATCGACGTCGAGCGCTGGCTCGAGTCGGTCGGCGAGATCGAGGCCTCCACCGCCACCAACTGGTAGGTCCTCAGGAGGCGAGCAGTTGGTCCACGAGCGCGCGGTCCTCTCTGCCGCCGTCGCGCAGGTGCTCGAGCGTTGTCCGCCAGTTCGCGCCATCGGGCGCCGCGAAGGCCACGCGCATCTCACGCTTCGCCTCCTCCATGCGCCCCGCCTTGGCGTTCTCGAGCGCGGTCCAGAAGACGAGCTCCATGGCATCGGGCGCGAGTTCGCGCGATTCCGCATAACGGTCGGACTCGGAGCGGCCGGCCTTCGCCGCGTCGCCCTCCGCGTCGAGCAGCGCGTAGGCGCGGTCGATGGTGAGGATGCGGCGCAGCTCCGCCACCGGCTGCGGGTGATCCTCGACGCGCAGATCCATGAGCCGCCCACGCCACGCGCCGCCGCGGGCTGAGCCCTCCACGATCTGGATCGCGGCCGATTGGCTGCCTCGCACGTCGCCGCCGGCCGCCTCCGCCGCCTCGAGCGCCCGCATCAGTTGCTCCCAGAACGGCACACCTTCGTCGCGCGCCGCCTCGAAGGCCGGGGCGAGCGCCTGCCACACGGCATCGGACCGCAGGAGATTGCCCTGGGTCGTGAAGCCCTCGCCAGTGACGTGGCCGCAGGCCAGGACGCACTCGGCACCCGTGTGCGCGGCCGTGCGACCCTCCGAATCCACCACGCCCAACTGTCGCTGGGCCGCAACCGGATCCCCGGCGACCAAAGCCGTGACAATCCGCTCCGCCTCCCAGCCGGCGCGCAGCATCTCCAGCGCGATCGGCCCGAAGCTGATATTGACCGATGCCTGGGTCGCCACCGCGCCAACGCCGGCTTCCAGCCACGGCACCACCGGCCCCACCGAGAGGTAGTGCGACTGCACCGCCACGCCGAAGCGGCCGCTCACCGGGTCGCGGGCCACGATCGAGTAGGTCACGTGCGCAGGGTATCCGCCTCCCTATACTCCGCGCCATGGCTGATGACAAACAGAGCTTCGAAGAGGCGATCGCGGCCGGCTACGGGTTCGAGGGAGCGGCGGTCGAGCTCGGCGCCGGTTGGCACGAGGAGACGACGTATCCAAAGGCCCAGGTACGCATCCCGCTCGCGATGATGAATCGCCACGGGCTCGTGGCGGGATCGACCGGCACCGGCAAGACGAAGACGCTGCAGGTCATGGCCGAGCAGCTCTCATCGGCCGGCGTGCCGGCCTTCATCAGCGACATCAAGGGCGACATCAGCGGGCTCTCGGCACCAGCCGAGGTGAATGACAAGATCACCGGGCGCGCCAGCGCCATCGGTCTGTCCGACTATGCGCCGAAGAGCTACCCGGTCGAGTTCATGACGCTCGACCGCGGGGGCAAGGGCGTGCGGCTGCGCGCATCGGTCTCCAGCTTTGGACCGATCCTGCTCAGCAAGGTGCTGGAGCTCAACGAGACGCAGCAGTCGGTCCTGGCCCTGGGGTTCAAGTACGCCGATGACCACAAGCTGCCGCTCGTCGACCTTGCCGACCTGCGGGCGCTGCTGCAGAAGCTGAACGATGACGAGGGCAAGGCCGAGATGGCCCAGTACGGCGGCGTGGCGACGGCGACCGTCGGGGTCATCATGCGCAAGATCGTCGAGCTCGAGCAGCAGGAGGCCGATGCGTTCTTCGGTGCGCCGGAGTTCGACGTCGCGGACCTGATGCGCACGGCGCCGGACGGGCGCGGCGTGATCAGCATCCTCGAGCTGGCCGACATGCAGGACCGGCCGCGGCTCTTCTCCACCTTCATGATGTGGCTGCTGGCGGCGCTCTACCAGCGCATGCCCGAGGTCGGGGATCTGCCGCAGCCCAAGCTCGTCTTCTTCTTCGACGAGGCGCATCTGCTCTTCGACGACGCGAACGACTCGTTCCTGGACCAGATCGAGCTCGTGGCGCGGCTGATCCGCTCCAAGGGCGTGGGCGTCTACTTCGTGACCCACTCGCCGCGCGACGTGCCGTCGAACGTGCTCAGCCAGCTCGGCAACCGGGTGCAGCACGCCCTGCGCGCCTTCACGCCGCAGGACCTCGAGGTGGTCAAGGCCACGGCCCAGACCTTCCCGATGACCGACTTCTACGAGGTCGACCGCCAGCTCACCAGCCTGGGCACCGGCGAAGCGCTCGTGACGGCGCTCTCTCAGCGTGGCGTCCCGATGCCGACCGTGCACACCGTCATGCGCCCTCCCACCTCCCTGATGGCCAAGGTGCCCGATGCGGTGTTCGACGCGGTGGCCGCGGCCTCGCCGCTGACCGCGGAGTACGCGACCGACCAGGATCCCGTGTCGGCCAAGGAGATCCTGGCCGGACAGCTGGCCGAGGCCGAGGCCGCTGGGCTCGACGTTTCCGATCCTGCGGCTGCTGGGGAGCGGCGGTCGACGCGGCCTCCGGAAGGGTCGGCCCGCGAGCGGGCCGCGCGCGAGGCACGCAGTGGACGGCGTGGCGGCGGTCGGGACGAGGGCGTCGACTGGGGCGACGTGGCGAAGGAGGGGGCGCGGATCGCGCGTTCCGGCGCCTTCAACACGATCCTGCGCGGCATCTTCGGCGTCCTCAACGGCACGCGTCGCCGCTGACCGCGACGATCTGCCGCCGCGAGCGCGGCCAGTTGCAGGTCCCGCTCGACCGGACGAGGCAGTCGCGCGCCGCCTCCGCCACCGCCAGTCAGGAATCGAGCGCGCGGCTCAACCCGCGGTCGGATTTGCGCCCCATGCACGCATCGGCCAGGAAGGCGCCGCTCGATGGCGCATCTGTGCAACGGCGTGCACGGAACGGCCACGCAAGAGGCGCGAGCGCGGCGAAGTTGGCCGTTGCGTGCGCTCCGCGCAAATTCGCGCCCCTGCGCGCGGCCCTGAGCGCGCCCCTGCGCGCGGCCCTGCACCGCACTCACCCCACCGCGGGTTCGGCGATCGCCAGCCACTCCTCGAGCGAGTCACGCTGCGGCAGTCCTCGCACAACGCACACGTCGAGCGCCTCACGGTACGGGCCGAGTGCCTCTGCCAGGTCAGTCGCTTTTTCGAACGCAATTCCGGCTGCGCCGCCTGCCGCCTCGAACATGCGCGCGTACGAGGGGATGCGCGCGTAGCGATCGCGCTCCGTCGCAAGTCGCGCACCGGCGCCCTCACCCACCGCCACGCGCACATAGGCAGCAACGACGGGCATGTGCCGCTCGCCGCGCGACGCGCCCGCCGCGATCCGCTCGCGTGCCCAGGCGATGCGCGGTGGCGTGGCCCAGTTGAGCAGCACGACGTCGGCGACCTCGCCGGCCAGCTCAGACATGCGCGGACCGAGGGCAGCGACCGCCAGCCGCACGCCCGGGAGCTCACCGCGCAGCGCTGCCACGCCCTCGCGCATCAGCGTGAGCGAGCTCGAGCCGCCACTCCCGACGCCCAGGATCAGTCGTGCGGGCGGAACGCCGGAGGTTCGGACGCTCGCAGCGACCGATGCCGGCGGATGATTGGCCAGGGACACGACGCCGATCCCCAGGTCGAGCATCGACGCGCCCGACAGCCCGGCCAGAGCCTCGATCCCCGAGTGCCCGGGGGTGTCGTTCGCCCAGGCGCCGTCGTAGCCAAAGCCAGCGAGCGCCGACGCCAGCTCCCCGAGCCACGGCCGTGCACCGCCGGTGATCCCGAAGCCGAGGCTACGCGGAGCGGCCAAGAGCCGTCACCGCGACATCGGGCAAATCGGTGACGAAGCCCCAGATGCCGCAAGCGGCGAGATGCTGCATCCGGACCGGGTCGTTCATGACGTAGCAGCCGACGCGAAGGCCGAAGGCGCGGGCCTGGGCCAGCACCGGCATCGGGTCCAGGCCCAGGTCGCCTTCCCACGGGTGCACCGCCGCATGCCCGCGCGACGAGGCCCAGGTCAGCGCTGGCTCGACAGCCTCTCCCGGCACGAGCAGGTAGCCGGTTGCGATCGTCGGATCCAGCTCCCGCACCCGCTCGATCGAGGGCTGGTCGAAGCTGATCAGCTGCAGCCGATCTCCATCACGCACGGCATGCTCCCGAAGGGCCGAGACGAGGGCATCGACGGCGGCACGTGCCTTGATCTCGATCACGAGCCCGAGCGAGGGCGGCAGCCACGCGAGCACCTCGGGCAGCGATGAAACGCGCAGGCCGCGCCCACGGAACGCGAAGCCGGCGTCATCGGTTCTTGAAAAGTTCGCTCCGGCGTCCGCGGCACGAATGTCGTCCATGGTGAGCGTGGCGACCGCGCCGCCGCGATCCGTGGTCCGATCGAGCGTGTCGTCGTGGATGACGGCTAGCTGTCCGTCGGCGGTGAGGTGGACGTCGAGCTCGATCGCGTCCGCACCCATCTCGACCGCCAGCGCGAACGATTCCATGGTGTTCTCCGGGACATGGGCCGATGCCCCTCGGTGCGCGACGATGACCGTCATGGCTGCGCCTCGACTGCCGGTGGCTGCGGCACGCCGCGGAGAATGACGAGCCCGATGAGCATCAGGACGAGCAGCGACAGGATCGCGATCTGGTAGGCGAGCGTCCCGAGCCGTGGTTGCAGGATGAGCACGATTCCTCCGTACGTGAGCGGCCCGACGACCGCGGACAGCTTGCCGACGAGCCCGAACAGCCCGAACATCTCGCCCATTCGCTCCGCCGGCGCCAGGCGAATGAGGAAGAGCCGATCGGTGACCGCCACTCCACCAAGTCCCGAGCCCAGGATGGCGCCCGCGATCAGGAAGGTGGTGCGCTCGAGCACAAGACCGATGATCAACAGCCCCACGACCCACGACGCCAGCACCAGCAGCAACGTTCGTTTTGGCCCGATGCGATCCGCCAGCCAGCCCCAGCCGAAGCTGGCGAAAACGGCGACGACGATGAGCAGGATCAGCACGCCACGCGCCTCGCCCTCGGTGTAGCCCACGGCGTGGATGGCGAAGAGGCTCATGACCGCGATGGCGGTGTTGATTGGATCGCTGTAGAAGAAGCGCGCAATCACGAAGCGCAGGAGCCCCGGTCGTTCGCGGGCGTGGGCGATCGTGTTGCGCAGCTGCGTCCAGGACTTCAGCGCATCGGAGATGCGGAAACGGTCGCCAGGAAGCGGGCGCCGCTCGCTGACGAGGGCGAAAAGCGGGATGGCGAAGACGGCGAAGAGCGACGCGACGAGGACGAAGCTGAGCGCCGTGGTGCGGCCATCGGCATCGGTCGTCAATCCGTAGAGCAGCGCCGCGACGATGCTGCCGAGGTACCCGAGGCCCACCCCGATCCCCGAGAGGCGACCGCGGGACTCCGGCCGTGCGACGTCGGGCAGCAGCGCGTCGTAGTAGATGAGCGCCGCCTGGTAGGCAAAGTTCGCCAGGGCGAAGAGCAGCAGTCCGGCGCCGATGCCGACGAAGCCGATCATCGCGGTCGGCACCACGCACAGCACCGTGAAGACCGCCAGGTAGCCCTTGCGGCCGCCGGTGCGATCGCTCATGGCGCCCAGCACCGGGGAGACAACCGCGTTCAGTGCGACGGCGATCGAGCCTGCGAGCGTGAAGACGAACGTGCCCTGCGCCTCGCCCAGGAAGCGCGTGGCCCACGGCCCCATCGCGAAGCTGACGATCGCGAAGGAGAAGATCGTGTTGGCGAAGTCGTAGAGGGCCCACGACAGACCCTCGATCGCGCTGCCGCTGCGCGTCAGGCCGCCGAGCGCGGTCCAGGGGTTCGTGCGGGTTGCGACGGTCATGTCCGGCGGCGCTCGCGGTTCACGCGGCGGATCATACGCGGCCGTTCCGGTGCATCGGGCGCGCAACCGCTAGCATCGGTCAGTCTGAAATCACGAACCTTGGTATTCATGCGACTGATGCGCCGCCTCGCCTACCGCCTTTTCTGGGCCATCCACCGACTGACCATCCGCTTCTCGGGAGGCCGATGGGGATGGCGTGCCATGGGCAACGACGTGCTCGATCTCGAGCAGGTCGGCCGGCACAGCGGGGAGCTGCGACGCAGCCTGCTCTTCTACCAGCGCGACGGCGAGAACCTGGTCGTGGTCGCCTCGAACCTGGGCGATCGCCGTGATCCGCAGTGGCTAGCCAACGTGCTCGCGCAGCCTGATACGCACGTCGCGCGTGGCCACGACCGTCGTGCGGTTCACGCACGCCTGGCCACCGGCGAGGAGCGCGCGCGGCTGTGGCCGCAGCTCGTCGCCAGGCACCCGCCCTACGCGGCGTACGCGCGGACCGCGCGACGCGAGATCCCGATCGTCATCCTGGAGCCGCCCGAGGTCGCGCGCCGCGCCGCCGGGGCCACGGCCCGGAGGGGGCCCGGTACGGACGGCGCATACGACCCACCGCCGACCGGCCTCTTCGCGGGGCTCGGCCACTTCGCGTACCGCTTTCGGCGCTGGATCCCGGTGGGTGCGGTGCTGCTGCTCATCGGCCTGCAGGTGGCGGGCAATGTCGCCGGCGGGACGCTGATTCAGGGCGGCTGGACGATCCGTGACAGCGAGGCGCTGCGCGCCGATGCGCTGCTCGCCGATCGGTTTGGCGAGGAATCGACGGCGCTCATCGTCATCTACCGCGATCCCGACAGTGATGCGGCATCACCCGCCTTCCAGCAGGTCCTGCGGGACGGCGTGGCGGCCGCTGCCGGCGACCCTGCCGTCGACGAGGTCATCACGTATGCCGATGTCAACGACGAGCGCTTCATCAGCACCGACGGCACGACCACGTACGCGCTGCTGCGCCTCGCCGATGACGAGGAGAACGCGGTCGACGACGCCGAACGCATCGACGCGCTTGTGGCCCGCCCCGATGGCGTCGAGACGCACGTCACCGGCGTGCCGATCCTCTACCACGAGTTCAACGCCCAGATCGAGCACGACCTCGTCACCGCCGAGCTGATCAGCTTCCCCGTGGCGCTGGTGATCCTGCTCGTCGTCTTCGGGACGCTCGTGGGAGCGCTGCTGCCGCTCGTCGTTGCCGTTTTTGCCATGGGCTCGACCTTCGCGGTCATCCAGCTGCTGGCCGGCATCACCGACGTGTCGATCTTCGTGAACAACCTGGCGAGCATGATCGGCATCGCGCTGGCGATCGACTACGCCCTCTTCCTGGTGAGCCGCTTCCGCGAGGAGCTGCGCCATCACGACGTCGAGACGGCGGTCGTGCGCACCATGGCCAGCGTCGGCAAGGCGGTGGCGGTGTCCGGCGTGGCGGTCGCCATCGGTCTCTCGTCGCTCATGGTCTTCGAGGCGGCTGCCCTGCGCAGCATGGGCATGGCGGGCGTCATCGTCGTCGTCTCGACGATGCTCTTCGGCCTGGTCCTGCTGCCCGCGCTGCTCGCCATGCTCGGCCATCGGGTCAACCGGCTGCGCGTGCCGCTGCCCGGATTCCTGCGCCTGATCGAGGACGATCCGGATGCCGCAGATCGTCGCCAGGGGCACGGCGCCTGGTCGCGCATCGCATCGGTCGTGATGCGCCGTCCGCTGCTGATCGGCCTGCCGGTGCTCGGCGTGCTGATCGTGGCGGGGCTTCCCTTCCTGAACCTGCAGCTGTCGACCGGCGGCAACCTGGCGGAGCTGCCCGATACGCCGGCTCGGCAGGGCTTCGAGATCCTGGCCGACGAATTCCCCGGCGGCGACAGTGACCCGATCATCGCCGCGGTCACCTGGGACGGCGCGGATCTCGCGGGAGCCGACCTGGATGCGGCCCGCGTCGATGAGCTCGAGGCCTACGTGAGCGATCTCGAGGGGATCCCGGCTGTCAATCGCGTGGAGAGCGTGCTCACCCCGCCCGCCGGCATGGAGGCCGAGCAGTACCGCGCCGTGCTCGCCGCGCCGCCCTCGCAACGACCGGCCGAGCTGCAGCCGTGGATCGACCAGGCGATCGCGGGCGACACCACCAAGGTCACGATCTACTCGTCCGCGCTGCCCGACTCGGACGCGGGACGCGCGTCGGTGGATGCGGTCCGCGCGGTCGCCGCGCCCGACGGAGCCGAGGTGCTGACCGCCGGCCTCTCGTCACGCTCGCGCGACTTCCTCGACAGCTTCGATCGCTCCGCGCCGGTGGCGGTGCTGATCGTGGTGGGCATCACCGGGGCCGTCCTCTTCCTGACCTTTGGTTCGCTCATCCTGCCGCTCAAGGCGGTTTTGATGAGCCTCGTCAGCGTCAGCGCCTCGTTCGGGGCGCTGGTCTGGATCTTCCAGCAGGGCCACCTTGAGACGATCCTGGGCTTCGATGCCAGCGGCACCACGGTGGCGTGGCTGCCGGTGATCATGTTCGCGATCCTGTTCGGCCTCTCGATGGACTACGAGGTCTTCCTGCTCTCCCGCATCCGCGAGCGCTACGTCGCGACGGGCGACAACACCCGCGCCGTCCGCGAGGGGATCGGGATCACCGGCGGCATCATCACCGGCGCGGCGCTGATCATGGTCGCGGTCTTTGGCGCCTTCGCCCTCTCGTCGATCGTCTTCCTCAAGGCGCTGGGCTTCAGCATGGCGCTGGCGGTGCTCATCGACGCCACGGTCGTGCGCGGCATCCTGGTGCCGGCTTTCATGCGGGTCATGGGACGCGCGAACTGGTGGGCGCCCGCTTGGGTCCAGCGCCTCGTGGCGCGCCTGGGTCTGTATGAAGGACCGATGGCCGAGCCCGCACCTCGCCCCGCCTCCGATCCCGAGCTGGGTTCCGCCACACCGTGAGCTCGGACCGGACGCGGCTCGACGAGCTGACCCGTCGATGGCGCGCACGCCACGAGGCGCGGCGGGTGGCGGGCGCCGCGCGTCCGCTTGCCGGGGCAGAGCGCCAGTCGCACGCGGCGACCGTATTTCCGTACCGCTCCGTCTCACCGGCGGCGTATGCCGATGCGCACGGCGAGGGGATGACCGGCTTCACGTTCGATGACGAGCGGTATGACGATCCTGCGCTCGACGCCTGGCTGCTCGAGCTCGGTGACCTGCTTCGCGCCCGCCGGGCCGCCCCGGCCGAGCGGCCCAGATCGACCAGGTGATCCGCCGGATGTGTCCTGAGCTCGGCTGGCGGCGGATCCCGCGCGCGATTCTGCCATGAATGAGACGGCGGGGAAGTCGGAGCTACCGGCCGTGCTATTCAGCACTGAATGAAATTGGGCCAGAACGGAGCCGAACCCCGCCATACGGCCCCGTTTCATTTCACCCATGAATGAGACGGCGGGCAACCCAGGGCTACCGGGCATTTGATTCAGTGATGAATCACGAGCGCGGCGTGTCCCAACGCCGGTATCGTGCACGCGTGACGCCTGACTGGGCCATCGAGCTCATGACATCGGTCTGTGAAAGCGCCGGGAGTCCGCCGCCGATCCTGCGCTGGCGTCGGCGCGACCGCGTGGGCGCGTCAGGGGTGACGCGGCACAGTGTCGGAACGGTGACCGTCGTGGCCGGCAGCGACGAAACCGATGCTCGGCTGACACTGCTCCACGAGCTCGCGCACTGGATCGGTCCAACACCGGTTCGCCAGCGTCGGCGGCGCGTCGCCCATCACGACGCACGCTTCTGGACCGATGCCTTTGCGCTGTACGCGACCCATGGCGTGCCTACCCCGGACGCACTTCGGCTCGAATCGCTGCGCTATCCGGGCAGCCTGCGGCATGCGCACCGGCTGGGCGTGCCGGGCGCTGCCGACGCCATCGCGCAGCACCGCGCGACGCTGCGCGCGCGACGGGTGCCGTGGCGCGTTCTCGTGCCCGAGCACCCGATCACCCTCGCCCGCGACGGACGCTGGACGGTCTGCGCCACCTGCCGGCGCCGGATCGTGGGACGCAACCTCGTCCGCCTGCGACGCGGTGGACGCCAGCGGCACGTGCTCCTGACCCGGGAGCCCGCCGCGTAACCTGGCCGCGGCAAGGGCCGAGGCCGCCGATGGTCACTGGGCCGCTCGCGGGCGGGACGCGGCGACCTCGCGGGCGGGGACCCGCTCGCCGGCGCGCCGCGCATGGCGACGGGGACCCGCTCGCCGGCGGGAGTATCGGTGAAGTCTTGACCGAACTGGACCACCGGCGGGACGAACGGACATGCACGTGGGCGAATCCGGGCCGATCCTGGCCGTTGGCGGCCAGCGGGCGGGAGGATCGGCGAAGAAGTGTCCGATACCCCCGCCGGTGCGCAAGTCTGGTGCGCAAGTCCGCCTCGCCCCAAGTCCCGAGCCGCTCACGGAACGGCCGCTCACGAGCCGCGCGCCGCTCAGGTCTCGACGACGCGCTGCTATTCGATGAGCTCCCGGCCGACGCCTCGCGCCACGTCAGCGGCGCGGGCCAGTTGCTCCACGGCGCGCGGCGTCGACGGCCAGAGGTGGCAGATGAGATGCGAGATGCCACGCTCGGCGTACGAGGCGAGCTGCCGACCCACCTCCTCGACGCTGCCGGTCATGGCGCGCTCCGGCGCCTCCTCGTTGGGTCCCTCGACCAGCTCGGGGAAGCTGACGAAGACGCCCGCGGTCAGCTCCAGCGACGACGGATCGCGTCCATCGACCTGCAGCGCGCCGCGCAGGCGACCGATGCGCTCGTCCAGCTCCCCGGCAGTCTCCGGCTTGCCGTACCACGCCGCGTTCCACAGGTCGGCGTGCTGGGCCACGACGCGCAGCATGCGCGGCTTCTTGCCGGCGATGAGGATCGGCGGGCCACCGGCGCGTGGGCCGGGCGGCGTGATCTCCGCGTCCTCGACCTCGTACCAGCGCCCGCGATGCGTGACGCGCTCGCCGCGCAGCAGCGGCAGGAGGATCGCCAGTGCCTCCTCGAAGCGTCCGACGCGGTGGTCGAACGGGTAGCCGAACGCATCGAACTCGGGCTCGTGCCAGCCGGATCCGATGCCCAGGATCAGCCGCCCGCCACTCACCTCGTCGAGCGTCGTCGCCATCTTGGCCAGCAGTGCGGGGTGACGGAAGGGCATCGCGATCACCAGCGGCCCGATCGTGACCCGCGTCGTGACGGCGGCGACGGCGGTCAGGATCGTCCAGCACTCATGGACGCCATGGCTCGAGCCCTCCTCGCCCTCGGGACGGAAGATGAGGTGGTCGGCGCCCCAGACCGAGTCGAGCCCGGAAGCATCGGCCGCGATGGCCATGTCGCGCAGCGTCTCGAATGACGGCGGCCGGCCGAGCGCATCGTCTTGGCCCAGGTGCAGCATGAGTCCGATCTTCATCGGTCCATGCTAGTACCGTTCGGGCCCATGACCGAGCCGCTGCCCCTCGCGAATATCCGCGTCCTGGATCTCAGCCGCGTCCTGGCCGGGCCGTTCGCCACGATGCTGCTGGCCGACCTGGGCGCCGACGTCTGGAAGCTCGAGCCACCGAGCGGCGACGAGACCCGCACCTGGGGCCCGCCCTTCTGGGGCGACCCGCGGGAGCGGCGGTCCGCCTATTTCGCATCGGTCAACCGAAACAAGCGCAGCCTCGTGGTCGACCTGCAGACCGATGCCGGCCGCGCCCTCCTCGACCGTCTCGCGGCGCGAGCCGACCTCCTCGTGCATAACTACCGGCCGTCCACGGCGGAGCGCCTGGGCGTTGCTCTCCTTGGCGAACGGCATCCGCGCCTGGTCGTGAGCGCCATCGGTGGCTTTGTCGGGACCGATGTCGAACGTCCCGCGTATGACCTGCTGGCGCAGGCGGTGAGCGGCCTGATGTCCGTCACCGGCGAGCCCCAGGCTGGCCCGATGAAGGTCGGCGTCGCCCTGCTCGACCTCATCGCGGGGCTCGAGGCGGCGCTCGGCGCGCTCGCCGGGCTGCTCGCCCGCGAGCGGGGGAGCGAGCGGGCGCATCGGTTCGACGTGAGCCTGGTCGAGATCGGTGTAGCGAGCCTGGTCAACGTCCTGGGCAATCACCTGGCGAGCGGGCGCGAGGCGCAGCGGCATGGGAATGCGCATCCGAACATCGTGCCGTACGAGACCTTCGCGGTCGCCGATGGCCACGTGGCGATCGCGGTCGGCAACGACGCGCAGTTCGCGTCGTTGTGCGCGGCGCTGGGCCTGCCACTCGAGGAGCGGTTCGCGACGAACCCGGCGCGCCTGGCGGAGCGCGAGGCGTTGACGGCGCTGCTGGCCGAGCGGTTGGGGACCTGGCGGCGCGACGCCCTGGTGGCGGCGCTGCGGGCAGCAGATGTGCCCGCCGGACCGGTGAACGGCGTCGCCGACGCTGTGGCGGACCTGGAGCGGGCGACTGGCGGCTGGATCACGGCGATGGATGGGATGCGCCTGGCGCCCTCGCCGCTGCACGTCGATGGCGGCACGGCCCCGTTACGCCGTTCGCCGCCGCGGCTCGGGCAGCACACCGACGAGATCCTGCTCGAGGCGGGCGTGCCGGCTGGTGAGATCGCCACGCTGCGCGCATCGCGAACCATCGCCTGACCGGCGTTCAGGGGCCTGTGTCACGCAGGCGGCGCAGCTCCTCCTCGAAGCGGGCGCGGGCATCGGCCTCGTCGCGATCCTCCGCGATCCGATGCTGCAGGCCGGCCAGCGCGGCCTCGCGCGTCGGGTAGAGGTAGGGCGGATCCACGATCCGGTAGCGCTGGGCATCGACGAGCACCCAGCCGCCCAGGTCCGGTGCCTCCAGGACGCCATATGGTTCGTTGCCGCTCGGTCGCTCGATCACGGGGCGTATGATGACGCAGGTAGGCAGCCTTCGCTGCCGGTGGCGTGGTCGTCGAGGGAAGCCTTCCGGTGTCATTGAGGCTCATGATCCGCATCGCGGTCGGTGTGCTCATCTTGGTGCTCGCCACGCTGCCTTGGCAGCCGATCGACGCCCAGCTCACCGCTGGTCACGGCGCCTCCGTGGGAGTCGCACGACCGAATGCGGCAAAGCCGTCCCGTTCCGCGAAGCCGAGGCACAGCCCGCATCCGACCAGGTCACCGAAGCCGGGACAGACGGCCTCGCCGAGGCCCTCCCCGACGGCGACGGCGACGGCGACCGCAACGGCGACCGCGGCGCCCAGCGCGACCGCAGCACCGACGCCGGCTCCCACGGCGACCGCAGCTCCCACGCCCCAGCCCACGCCGGTTCCGGGGGGCACCTACGTCCTGGTTGGCGCGGGCGATATTGCCACGTGCGGGAACGGCGGCGACGAGGCAACTGCGGCACTCCTGGACACGATCTCCGGCACCGTCTTCACCGCCGGCGACAACGTCTATGGCGACGGGGCGCCGAAGGAGTTCGCCGACTGCTACGGCCCGAGCTGGGGACGTCATAAGGCCCGCACCCTCCCGGCGCCGGGGAACCACGATTACCACACCAGCGGCGCGACCGGGTACTTCGACTACTTCGGGGCCAATGCCGGGCCGTCGGGGCTCGGCTACTACGCGTACGACCTTGGCGCGTGGCGGATCTACTCCCTGAACTCCGAGGTCGTCTCCGCCGCGCAGGTCGACTGGCTCAGCGCAGACCTGGCCGCGAACCCGCGCAGCTGCATCGCAGCCTACTGGCATCACCCGCGCTACTCGTCGGGCCAGCACGGCAATGACCCCGACGTTCAGCGTTTTTGGGACGCCCTCACCGCGGCCGGCGCCGAGCTCGTCATAAACGGGCACGACCACGACTACGAGCGCTTCGCACCGGTGAACGGCATTCGTGAGGTGGTTGTCGGCACCGGTGGCGCTGGCCTCCGCGGCTTCGGTGCGCCGCAGGCGGGGAGCGAGGTGCGGAACGGGGAGACGAACGGTGTCCTCCAGCTGTCGCTTTCGGCACAGGGCTATGTCGGCCAGTTCGTTCCGGCCGCCGGCGGCTCGTTCAGCGACTCGTTCAGCGGATCCTGCTCGGGCTGAGCCGGCGCGGCCACAGGCCCGACCGGATCAGCCGGGCAGGTACGGGACGTAGTCCGGCCACCACATCGCGGCATCGATCTCGGCCTCCAGGGTGTCGTGACTGGACGCGCTCAGGCCCGATGCCACAGCCTCGCGTGCGACGGCGATCGCAACGGCGCGCGACACCGCGCGTAGCGCGGCGATGGGCGGGTAGAGCGCTCCGGTGGCGAGGCGCTCCGGCGCGACCAGGTCGGCGAGGGTGCGGGCCGCGGCGAGCACCATGGCGTCGCTGACCTGCCGCGCCTCCGACACGATGGCCCCCATGCCCAGCCCGGGGAAGATGAAGACGTTGTTGGCCTGGCCGACCTGGCGTTCCGTTCCGGCGTGCATCGAGGGCGGAAAGGGGCTGCCGGTGGCAATGAGCGCGCGCCCATCGGTCCAGCGCAGCAGGTCCGCGGGATGCGCCTCGGTGATCGTCGTGGGGTTCGAGAGCGGCATGATGATCGGGCGATCGCAGGCGGCAGCCATGGCGCGCATCGCCTCCTCGGAGAATGATCCGGGCACGCCGGTGGTCCCGACCAGGATCGAGGGCGAATAGCGCTCGATCGTGGTGAGCAGGTCGGCGTCCGGCGCGAGGCCCAGCGCCTCGCACACCGCGCTGGGCGTGGCGTGCGCGCGCTTCGTGTCCGCCAGCCCGGGCCGATCGGCGTGCACGAGGCCGACCGAGTCGACCAGGACCAGTGCGCGCGCCACCTCGTCGTCGGACATGCCCGTCGCGCGCATCTGTGCCCGGAGCAGGCGCGCGATGCCGATCCCTGCTGCGCCCGCGCCGGCGAGCACGATCCGCTGGGCACCCATCGGTCGATCGAGGTGGCGCAGCCCCGACAGGATGCCGGCCAGGACCACGGCCGCGGTGCCCTGGACATCATCGTTGAAGCTGGGCACGCGCTCGCGGTATCGGTCCAGGATGCGCAGCGCGTTGTGCTGCTTGAAGTCTTCCCACTGGATGATGCAGCCGGGCCACAGCTCGGCGACACCCCTGACGAAGGCGTCGACCAGGTCGTCGTACGCCTGGCCGCGCAGGCGGGGCTCGCGGTGACCGATGTAGAGCGGGTCGGCCAGGAGCGCCTGGTTATCGGTCCCGACATCGAGGCTGACCGGCAGCGTCAGGCCGGGGTAGATGCCGCAGGCACCGGTGTAGAGAGCCAGCTTGCCGATGGGGATCGCCATGCCGCCCGCCCCGAGGTCCCCGAGGCCCAAAATCCGCTCGTTGTCGGTCACGACGATGAGCCGCACGTCATCGTAGGGGCCATTGCGCAGCACCTCGGGGATGCGATCGCGGTCCGCCGGCGTGATCCAGGTGCCGCGCGTGCGCCGCAGGATGTGGCTGAACTCCTGGCAGGCGAGTCCCACGGTCGGCGTGTAGACGATCGGCAGCAGCTCCTCGAGATTCTCGGCCAGGACGCGGTAATACAGCGTCGCGTTGCGGTCCTGCAGCGCGGCCAGGCCGATGTACTGCTCGAGCGCGTCATCCTTGCGCCGCAGCCGCTCCATCTCCAGCGCGACCTGCTCCTCGATGCTCATGACGTGGTCGGGGAGCAGGCCGTTGAGGCCAAACGCGTCGCGCTCCTCGACACTGAACGCGAAATCCTTGGTGAAGAGGCGGTTGCTGAGCAGCGTGGTGCCGCGCAGCGTGATCTCAGTCGGCAGGCCGGCGGCGATGGAGTCGTACGGTGGCGGAAGCGGACGCATCGCTCTCGAGGATACGAAGATACTTGGCGCCATGCGAAGGATCGGTGCGCTGCTCGTCGTGATCGCGGCCGTTCTTCTTGCCGGCGCGTGGTTCGTTCTTGGTCGATCCGGCGTCGCGGCGACCTCTGCGGTCGATCCGGATGTCACGATCACTTGCGACGCGTGGACATCGGTCTCGCCCGAAGCGTGCGGGTCGTGGGGCGACGCCATCCTGGCGCAAGGTGCCCCTTCGCACACCTTCGAGATGGACGATCTGGCGCACCTGGCGATCAGCCGGCCGACGTTCGGTCTCGACTCCGCCTGTCGCGTCGAGTATTTCCTGGAGCGCTACGCCAGCGATCCCGCATGGACCGATGAGATTCCGTGCGGCGGCGGGTAAGGGAATTGGAGCGGGAGACGAGGTTCGAACTCGCGACATGCAGCTTGGAAGGCTGCCGCTCTACCAACTGAGCTACTCCCGCGCGGTTGTCGTCTGCGTACGAGCGCCCGCAGGCGATGACCGTTCGCGGAGACGATATCGCATTTCGCCACTTCATCCAAAGTTCGTGCTGCGCCGATGCCGACTCGCGCGGAACCGAGGCGGACTCGCGCGCCGGCGAGGTGGACTCGCGCGCCGGCGGGAGTATCGGTCAGGTCTTGGCCGAACTCTCGCGCCCGTGGGACAAACGGCGACGCAGGCGCCGCGATCGGGGCCGATGTTGGCTGTTCCTCGTTCACGGGTGGGACAAACGGCCAGAAAGTCTCCGATCGTCCCGCCCGTGCGCAAGTCACCCGGGCACCACGCATGGTTGATTCAGGAGTGAATGAGACGGCATCCAACCGCGACTTGCCGGCCGCGGTATTCAGCCGTGAATGAAATCGGGCCAAATGGACCCCGAATGGCTCGAAACGACCCGGATTCATTCCCAGGTGAATGACCCGGCCGGCAACTCCTAGCTACCTGCCATTTCATTCACAGCAGAATCATTCGTCGCGGGAGGTGCCCGCCCCGCTGCAGGTCAGCCGTTCGCCTCGTTGCGCAGTTCGTCGAGATCTGCCTCGACCTCTCGCTGCGAGCGCCGCTCCTCGTCGATGATGCGATTGCGCGCGCCCTTGGTGGCCTTGATGAGCTCGTCGAGCTTGAGCTGCATCGCAACCGACTCGCGGTTCTGGCTGGTCTGGATGGCGAACACCATCAGAAAGGTGACGATGGTCGTGCCGGTGTTGATGATCAGCTGCCAGGTGTCCGAGAAACCGAAGAGCGGCCCCGTCACCAGCCAGACCGCGATGACCAGCACCGCTCCCAGCATGCTCCACGGTGTGCCCGCGACGCGCGTGATGTGATCCGCGATGTCGCGGAAGCGATCCCCGACGTCGCGATCCTGCTCCTCATCGGATCGGTTGCTCTCCATGCGCGCAAGGTATTCGCAGGCTGCATGCCATCCGGATGGCATTCATTCGGCGTTCATCTGGCTTCACCACATTGTTCAGGCATGCCTGCGATCGTCCGACTTCGGGGCGAAGGGACCTGAGTGTCGGTCTATTCGCCCCGACCAGATCATCTGCGCCGTCCGCAAGGGCGGCGCATTCGTACATCGCGGAGGTACGCAGCAATGGCCCTGGCAGCACGCTCCCTTGGGGGCAGAAACGAAGCATGGCCCATGACGCTCGAAGCCTTTGAGGCACTCGAGGCCGACGCGCTGCGTATGAGCCAGGAGCTTGCTCGAAGCAACGGCTATACGAGCGGCCACATGAGCGGTGAGCCGGATGCGCCGGTCTTCATTCCCAACATCGTCGGCCAGCAGCTCGTGCGCCAGTACGACGGCGTGCGCGAGGTGCTGCTCGCCGCGGTCGTCGTCGACGAGCCCGATGTGGCGGTCATCGGTCGTCGCGTGACGCTCGAGGACGAGGAAGGCAGCGCTGACTATGCCCTGGTCATTCCCGGCGAGGGCGATCCGATGAACGGCTGGGTCAGCGTCGACTCCCCGGTCGGCAGCGCCGTGCTGGGCAAGGCCGTTGGTGAGCGTGTCAGCATCCAGGCGCCGGCCGGCGTGCGCCACGCGACGATCACCAAGATCGCCTAGGCGGGCTCACGCGGCGCGATGAACCGATAGCCGACCCCGCGCTCGGTGCGGATGTAGCGCGGCCGCGCGGGGTCATCGCCCAGCTTGTCGCGCAGGCGGCGGACGTAGACGCGCAGGTAATCGAGCTCGGCGGTGTACTCGCGGCCCCACACTCGCGAGAGCAGCGTGGCGTGCGGCACGACCCAGCCCGCGTTGCGCGCCAGGTGCTCGAGGAGCCGGTACTCGGTCGGGGTCAGCGCCACGTGCTCACCTTCCAGGCGTGCCTCCTGCGCGTCGAAGTCGATCTCGAGCGGACCCGAGCGAAATGACGGGACGCGGCTCTTCGGCGCCTTCAGATCCAGCCGCCGCAGGACGGCGCGCACCCTCGCCAGCAGCTCGAGGTGGTCGAACGGCTTGGTGATGTAGTCGTCGGCGCCAAGCTCCAGGCCCTTCACCTTGTCCGCCACGTCGTCGCGCGCGGTGAGCATGATGACCGGGATGTCGGTGAATCCGCGCAGCTCGCGCAGGATCTCGTATCCGTCGCGACGCGGCAGCCCGACATCGAGCAGCACCAGATCCGGCCGCTGCTCCTCGAGCAGCCGCAGGCCGTCATCCCCGTTGGTGGCGGAAAGCAGCTCCACCTCGCGCCACTGCAGGCCGAATCCCAGCCGCACCGATTCGGTGATGTCGGTGTCATCGTCGACGATCAGGATCTTCATGCTGGCGCCTCGACGAGGAGCGGAATGACGAGCTCGAAGGTGCTGCCCTTGCCGAGCGCGCTGGTGACCTCGATCGTGCCGCCGTGCGCCTGCGCGATGGCGAGCGCGGTCGGCAGACCCAGCCCGGTGCCGGCGCGATGCATGCCCTCCTCGCCGACGAAGAATCGCTCGAACAGCCGCCGCTGGTCTTCCACCGCGATCCCGGGGCCGGCATCGATGACCGTCCAGCGCGCTGCGCCGTCGTCATCGGCCAGGCGCATCACGATCTCGCCGCCAACCGGGCTGAACTTCTGCGCGTTGGAGACCAGGTTCAGCAGCGCCTGCTCCAGGCGGCGGCGATCCGCCATGACCCAGATCGCGCGCTCTGGCAGCACGAGGCTGATGGTCTGCTCGGCCGCGGCAGCCAACGGACCCATCGCGGTGGCGACGTCACGCGCCAGGCCGCGCGCATCGAACCGGCGACGCTGCAGCTCGACATGACCGGAGCGAAGTCGAGCGAAGTCGAGCACGTCGCCCAGGAGGCGCTGCATGCGGTCGGAGGCTCGGGCGATGGTGCTCAGCAGCCGCTGGCGTTCCTCGGCGCTGGGCGTGACGGCCGGATCGAGCAGCAGCCCCACGCACGTGCGCAGCGAGGTGAGCGGCGTGCGCAGCTCGTGCACGATCGTGGCGAGCAGGTCGGTGCGCAGCCGTTCCAGCTCGGCCAGGCCGACGATGCCCTCCGGCCGAGCGAGCTCCGCGGCCGCGATGCGCTGTCCCAGGCTCGTCGGCACGTAGCGTGGGTCGCCGCCATCGGTCATCGACTGGCGCACCAGGCCCAGCTCGGAGAGCCGCGCCAGGAGTGTCCGCGCTCCATCCTGCGTCAGCGCGATGCCGTCGGCGCTCGCGCGCTGGGCGACATCGGCCGCGTGGCTCCCGGTATCGTCGAGCGCGGTCAGCACGGCCATGCCCATCAAATCAGCCGAGACGGAGCGGGTCACCGGCGTGTCCACGTCGCGAGGATACCGTTCAGGGCTTCGGGATGAAGGCCACGCAGCAGTATCCGGGCTGGGGATCGAGCACCGCCTGGCGATCCGATACCTCGGCGCCGTCGACGATCCCCTCCGCCATCGCCAGGTTCGTGCCGCACACGAGCGGCCGGAAGGTGTCGACCAGCGAGTCGAAGGGGCAGTTGCGCAGGCGGATGGTGCCGGTCTCCTCCAGGAATGGTTCATAGCCGCCGGCCTCGAGCGCCGACATCAGCCGGCCCTCCGGGGCGCGTCGCCGCGAGCCGGCGCCGAGCTCCTGGCCCAGGTGCCTGGCGGCCGTCTCCAGTCGCGCTGGGACCGCTCCGCCGTCGAGTGTCTCGAGCGCCGCGGCGAACAGCTTCGCGGCGCGCTCGTAGCGACGATCGGGAAGCGTGACGCTGATCTCGCCTTCGGCGCGCCAGTAGACGCGGGCGGGCCTGCCGGCCCCCGGTCCCACCTTGCCGCTGAGGCGCTGGTAGCCGGCTTCGAGCAGCCCGCCGCCCGCGAGCCGGTCGAGGTGGAACGTGGCCAGCGCGTGCGTGATGCGCAGCGCCTTCGAGGCCTCAGCGCGTCCCACGGGGCGGGACTGGGCCACGACCCAGTCGTACAGGGCGCGCCGCACCGGCTCATCGAGCAGGCCTATGGCCGCGAAGGTGTCATCACGACTGAGATTCTTCATCGGTTTGTCCATCATTCTATCAAAGCGATTCGCTGTCAATACATTGACAGGCGGGTCGGCGAGGGTGTATCACTAGCACATGCTGTTGATAGAGAGGATCCGTGAGTTCCCGCCCCTGGCCCGTATCGGGCTGGTGGGGATGGTGCTCGGGGCGGTCCTGGACATCGCGATGAGCCTGACGGCCGGAACGCACGTCATGCATCAGGGGATGCAGATGGGTGTCAACCACACCGGCCACCTGATCGCTCTCGCCGGCATGGTGCTCGTCTTGGCTGGTGTCGTCTTCGACGGCGCCCGCCGCCAGCGCAATCGCCGCAGTTCAGCGGCCAAGGACAGTGGAGGTCTCGACAGCAATGCCCATCGGTGATTTCATCAATTCGATTCCGGCGTGGGGGTTCCTGCTCATCCACCTCGCGGCGTTCGCGATTGGCGCGTACTTCGCGTGGCGCAGCTTCAACGTCGACGCCTCGACCCTCGGGTGGGGCTTCTCGCTCTTCGCGCTGGCCGAGATCAGCTACATGACCTACCACCTCGACTGGACCGTGTTCCTCTTTGCGCACACGATCAGCGAGGTCCTGGACCTGGTCGCCTTCATCCTCATCTTCGTCGCGGTCAGCCGCGGCGAGACCGCCGGGCTGCGCGGTGCGGAGCAGAGGGCGTGACACTCCGCCATCTCTTCGTCGTCGGCCCGATGCTGGGCGCGGCCGTCCTGCTGGCCGGTTGCGCGGCAACGGCGCCGGCAGAGCCGGTCGCCACCGACCAGGTCGACATGCCGCCGTCGTACAAGTTCGTGCCGGAGGTCATCACTGTCGTCGACGGCACGACGGTCACCTGGACGAACCACGACAACTTCACCCATTCGGTGCGGTTGCTCGACGATGGGGGCGCGGTCATGAACGTCTCACCCGGCGACAGCGTGACCTACACCTTCACCGGGGTTGGCGAGCATCACTACGACTGCTCCTACCATCCGCACGACATGAGCGGCATCGTCGTGGTCACCGCGAGCTGATCAGGCCGACGCCACACACCGCGAGCGGCGGGCTGCCGGAACCACGGTCCCGACAGCCCGCCGCGTCGCATCTCACCCGGGCCATCGAAAGGATTCCCATGACCCTCACCAACCATCACACCCATGGCTCAGCCGTCGCGCCGCAGGTCGCGTGGCTTGCGGAGGACGTCTCTGCCATCGAGCCAGCGCAACGCGAGCGATACGAGGGTTACCTGGGCGAGATCCTCTCCTCGCTTGGCCTTGACCTTGATTTGCCCGGTACGGCAGAGACCCCGCGGCGCTTCCTGCAGGCGCTCGTCGACGCCACGTCCGGCTATCACGGCGACCCGAAGCTCGTCACCGTCTTTCCGACCGAGTGCTACGGCGATGCGAGCTGCGACCTGGCGCAGATCGTCGAGGGCCCCATTCCGTTCTTCGCGTTGTGCGAGCACCATGCGCTGCCGTTCTTCGGTCGCGCGTACGTTGGCTACGTCGCGCACGAGCAGATCATCGGCATCAGCAAGCTGACCAGGCTGGTCCGCGTGCTCACCCGTCGTTTCGGCGTGCAGGAGCGCATGACGCACCAGATCGCGGGCAGCCTGTCCGACCTGCTCAGCGCCCACGGCGTCGCGGTCTACCTGGAGGCCGATCACCTCTGCACGCAGATGCGTGGCGTGCGCGAGGACCATGCCACGACGCGCACGACCGCCTATCGCGGCGTCTACGAGCGCGACCCGGCGCTGCGCAGCGAGTTCTACGAGATCTCCGGCATCGGACGCGGGCAGCGCTGATGACCGTTGCCGCGGCCATCGCCGCGCCGATCGTGCTGCAGCCGCTGGTCGAGGCAGCGAAACCGAACGTGCCGTCGCGCGGCGGGCTGTCCGGTGGGCTGCGACAGCGCTATGGCGGCGACCTGTGGATCCCGCTGCGAGCGGACCGTCCGACCCTGGTCGCCAACTTCGTGTCGACGCTCGATGGCGTCATCTCGTACGCCACGCCCGAGGCGCCGGGTGGCGGCGAGATCAGCGGATTCTTCGAGCTCGATCGCTTCGTGATGGGGCTGCTGCGCAGCCTGGCCGACACCGTGCTCATCGGCGCGGGCACGCTGCGCGCCGCACCCGACGAGGCGTGGACGCCACGCTCGGTGCACCCTGCCAGCGCCGGGGCGTTCGCCACGCTGCGTCGCGGGCTGGGCCTGCGACCGCAGCCGGTCACCGCGGTGGTGACGGCCTCCGGCGATGTCGACCTCGAGCATCCGGGGCTGTCGGATCCATCGGTCGATGCGCTCATCCTGACGACCGATGCCGGCGCAGCTGAGCTCCACGCGCGCCCGATGCGGCAGGGGGTGGAGATCGTGGCGGTGGGGCCCGATGCCCCGACGCCGACTGCCGTCCTCGACGCGCTCGTGGCGCGCGGCGCCCGCCTGGTGCTGTGCGAAGGCGGCCCGCATCTCTTCGGACAGCTGCTCGAGGCGCACCTGGTCGATGAGCTGTTCCTGACCATTGCGCCCCAGATCGCGGGGCGCGCTGCCGATGCGCCGCGACTGGGCCTTGTGGAGGGCAGCGCCTTCGCCGTCGACGCGGCGCCCTGGGCCCGCATCACCGACCTGCGCCGCGCGGCCCACCACCTGTTCACCCGCTACCGCCTGACAGAGGAGATCTCATGACGACGCCCGAATCGATGCTCATCATCGGCGGCGGCCTGGCGGGGGCCACCGCCGCCTTTGCGCTCCGTGAGCGCGGCTTCGATGGGCCGCTGACGCTGATCGGCGAGGAGGCGCAGCTGCCGTACGAGCGCCCGCCGCTGTCCAAGGGCTACCTTCGCGGCGAGGAGCCGATCGAGAAGGCGCAGGTCCGGCCGCTGGCCGACTACGCGGCGCACGACATCCAGCTCGTCCGCGGCCGGCGCGCGATGACGCTCGACACCGCGACGCGTCGCGTGAGCCTGGACGACGGATGGGAGCTCGGATACGGCTCGCTCCTGCTCGCGACCGGCGCGGCTCCCAGGCGCCTGGGCTCCACGCGCGCCTACCTGCCGGGCGTTCGCTACCTGCGCACCGCACAGGATGCCGACGATCTGCGCGAGGCCGCCCTCGGCGCGCAGAGGATCGCGGTCATCGGCGGCGGCTGGATCGGCAGCGAATCGGCCGCCTCGCTGCGCCAGCTCGGGCACGACGTGACGCTCATCTCCAACCTCGCCCGACCACTGGAACGCGTGCTCGGCCCGGAGGTGGCGCAGGTGTACGCGCGCCTCCACGAGGAGCAGGGCGTACACCTGCGCCATGGGCACGTCGCCGCCATCGAGGGCGACGAGCAGGTCGGTGGCGTCCGGCTGGCGGACGGCCAGGCGATTGCCGCCGATCTTGTCGTCGTGGGTGTCGGTGCCGCGCCGCGGATCGAGCTTGCGACGCGCGGTGGCCTCGAGACGATCGACGGCGCCATCAAGGTCGATGCGCTGCTGCGCGCCTCGGCGCCCGGGGTCTTCGCCGCCGGCGACGTGGCGGCCGCCTGGCATCCCGGGCTCGGGCGCCATCTGCGCGTCGAGCACTGGGACAACGCCATTCACCAGGGCCGCGCGGCGGCGGCGAGCATGCTTGGCGCCGGCGAGCCGTACGCGCGGACGCCGTACTTCTACTCGGACCAGTACGACCTCGGCATGGAATACCGCGGCATCGCGATGAGCTGGGACAGCGTCGTGGTTCGCGGCGACCTCGCCGCGCGCGAGTTCCACGCCTTCTGGCTCAGCGGCGGCCGCGTCGTGGCCGCGATGAATGCGAACCTGTGGGACGACGGTGACGAGCTCCTGCGCCTGGTGGAGTCGGACGTTGCCGTCGATCCGTCCCGCCTCGCCGATCGCGTCGTGCCGCTGGGCGAGGCCGCCTGATGCGCGTCGCCCTGGTGGCATCGCTGGTCTCCCCGCTGCGGGCGGCGGAGGCCAACGGGCCGCATGCGGTCATCGTCGATCTGGCGAGGGGCCTCGGGGCGCGTGGTCACCAGGTCACGGTTTACGCCGCCGAAGGGTCGGTGGCGGATGGCATCAACCTGTGCCAGATCCCGGTTGACCCGGTGGCAGCCGCAGCGAGCCTGCGCATGGGCGCTGCGACGGTGAGTGGAACGGGGACCACAGTGGCGACAGATGCGCTCGACCGAGCCTTCGGCCGGCTCTTCGACCGCCTGCGGCACGACCGGCCCGATGTCGTGAGCCAGCATGCGTACGACGCCGCGGCGATCGACCTGGCGGAGGACCTGCCGGTGTTGCACACGCTGCACCTGGCACCGATCGACGACGCGGTCGTGAGAGCTGCGCGTTCGACGCGAGCACCGCTCGCCACCGTGTCCCACACCGCTCGCTTCGCGTGGCGCAACGCCGGCGTGCCTGAGCTCGCCGTGCTGCGCAACGGGGTTCCCGATCGGGGACCGGTCGATGGCGCCCTCGTCCCGGTGGCACTCATCGCCGGACGCATCTCGCCGGAGAAGGGGACCGATATCGCCATCCGCGTCGCACGACGCGCCGGCCTCGCGCCGCTGGTCGTCGGCGACGCGTACGACACCGAGTACTTCGCGCGCCAGGTGCAACCACTGCTGCGGCCGCGGGAATGGATCGGCCCGGTGCCACGCGCCGAGCTGTCGGCGCTCATGGCGCGCTGCGCGGTGCTGCTCATGCCGGTGCGCTGGGACGAGGCGTTCGGCCTGGTGGCGGCCGAGGCCCAGATGGCCGGCTGCCCGGTCGTCGCCTTTCGGCGCGGCGCGCTGCCGGAGGTCGTCGAGCATGGCTCCGGCGGCTGGCTCGTGGCGCCCGACGACGAGCCCGCGCTGGCCCTGGCGATCGCCGCCGCCCGTGGCCTGGATCGGCCGAGCATCCGTCGGCGCGCGCAGCGCAAGCTCGGGATCGAGCGCATGGTCGATGCCTATGAGCGAGCACTGACCGATGTCTCCGCCGCATCGGCGGTCGCGCGGGCGTCGTAGGGTCGCGGATTTCATCTTTCGTTCACGCGGCTTCACGCGCGCTGTTCGGTTGCGGTGTCAACCTTGTGACGTTGCCGCGCAGGCGATGGCCAGATAGCACGGCCGGGTCCTGCGGAGGGCATGACGGCGGTTCGGACCCACACACCTGATGCGGGCGGATCGTGGTCATCACGAGGAAACGAACACGTGGTCCACGCACCCGACGCACCAACCAATACCCAGCCACCATCACCGTACGCGGCCGCGCTGTCCCAGTTCGATCGCGCCGCCGATCATCTCGAGCTCGATCCAGCCGTGCGCGCCATCCTGCGCATGCCGAAGCGCGAGTGGACCGTCAACTTCCCGGTCCACATGGATGACGGGCAGGTCCGCATCTTCACCGGCTATCGCGTGCAGCACAACGTGTCGCGCGGCCCGGCCAAGGGCGGCATGCGCTTCCACCCGGGAACCGATATCGAAGAGGTGCGCGCCCTCGCCATGTGGATGACGTGGAAGTGCGCCCTGGTCAGCGTCCCGTTCGGCGGCGCGAAGGGCGGCGTGACCGTCGATCCGCGCGACCTGTCGATGGGCGAGCTGGAGCGCCTGACGCGGCGATTCACCGCCGAGCTGCAGAACATCATCGGCCCTGACTCGGACATCCCCGCACCCGACATGGGCACGAATGCCCAGACCATGGCGTGGATGATGGACACCTTCAGCATGCACCACGGCTACTCGATCCCCGGCGTGGTGACCGGCAAGCCGGTCAGCATCGGCGGCTCCGAGGGCCGCGCCGACGCGACGGGGCAGGGCATCGTGTACTGCATCGAGCACGCGCTCGACAAGCTTGGCGCATCGATCGTCGGCGCCCGTGTCGCGGTCCAGGGCTTCGGCAACGTGGGCGAGGCCGCGGCGCGGCTCATCCATCAGCGCGGAGCGACGCTCATCGGCATCACCGACATCGGTGGCGGCGTCTTCGACGAGAACGGGCTGGACCCCGTGGGCCTGAAGCGACGCATGCAGGAGACCGGCTCGATCGCCGGCGCGCCGGGCACGCAGCCGCTCTCCAACAAGGAGCTGCTCGAGCTCGAGTGCGACGTCCTGATCCTGGCCGCGCTCGAGGGGCAGGTCACCGCCGAGAATGCCGGGCGCATCAATGCCCGCGTACTCGCCGAGGGGGCCAATGGGCCCACGATGCCGGAGGCGGACCCGATCCTGCGCGAGCATGGCGTGACCGTCATTCCCGACATCCTGTGCAACGCGGGTGGCGTGGTCGTCAGCTACTTCGAGTGGGTGCAGAACCTTCAGTCGCTGAGCTGGGAGGCCGACGAGGTCAACGAGCGGCTGCGCAAGGTCCTCCTCGCCGCCTACGACGAGGTCGACACGATGCAGCGCGAGCAGGAGATCGACGCGCGCCTCGCGGCGCACGCCATCGCGGTCGGTCGCGTGGCCCAGGCGCTGCGCATCCGGGGCCAGTACCCGTGAGCACGCCTGTTTCGCAGCGCGAGCGAGTTCTCGCGCCGGTCGAGCTGCCCGAGCGGGGCATGGCCCTCCAGCGCAGCGTGCTGGTCGGCGGCCAGTCGATCAGTCTGCGCATGGTCCCGGTCGGGGGGCGCTGGATGGCCAGTGCCCAGCTGACCGAGGGCCAGAGCGTGGGGGTCGACAGCTCGCCGTACCTCGCGGCGCTGCAGGCGCTCGAGCCGCTGAATGCACCGATGGTCGAGCTGCTCAGCCAGCTGGGGCCATTTCCGCGCGCCTGAGCGTCAGCCCAACAGCATCCGAACGCCGACGAGCGTTCCGACGATGATGATCACGACGCGCAGCCCGCTCGCCGGCAGCCGCCGGCCCAGCGCCGCGCCGAGCTGACCGCCCACGATCGATCCTGCCGCGATGAGCAGCGCGACGAGCGGGTCGACCGGCGCCACGAACACGAACAGGATCGCGGCCACCGCGTTGACGAAGGCGGCCACGACGTTCTTCAGCGCATTGAGGCGCTGGATGTCGTCGGGCACGAAGACGCCGAGCAGCGCGATAAAGATCACGCCCTGCGCCGCCCCGAAATAGCCACCGTAGATTCCGGTCGCATAGACCGATGCCGCGAGCGCCGGCCCATGGCCGCCGCCGCGGGCGCGCCGTGCCGCCATGCGGCGGGAGAGCCAAGGTCCGATGGCGACGAGCAGCGTGGCGCCCAGGATCAAGATGGGCACGACTCGCTCGAACGCGGTCGCTGGCAGGACGAGCAGCAGCAGCCCGCCGCTCAGGCCACCCAGCGCGCCCGCCAGCCCGAGCCGCACGATCCGGTCGCGCTGCCCGACCAGCTCGCGCCGGTAGCCGATGGCACCGGAGATCGAGCCCGGCACGAGGCCCACCGTGTTCGAGACGTTGGCCGTCAGCGCCGGATAGCCGAGCGCCAGCAGCGCGGGAAAGGTGATGAGCGAGCCGGAGCCGACGATCGTGTTGATCGTCCCCGCGGCGAGCCCGGCGGCCACGATCGCGATCGCCTCGATCGGCGTCACGATGGGCAGCCGGCGGTTGACACGACGCCGCGAGTATACGGTCCAGCGGCGGCCCGGCCGCCGCTATCGGCGCTATGGCTGACGTGGCGTCCGGACGGTCAGATCTCGCCCGAGGTGTCGCAGCGGTTGGGATCGCCTGACTCGTAGCCGACCCGGAACCAGTGCTGCCGCTGCTCCGACGAGCCATGCGTCCAGGTCTCGGGATTCACCTGTCCCTGTACCTGCTCCTGGATGCGGTCGTCGCCGACGGCCGCCGCAGCGTCGAGGGCCTGCGCGATCTGCTGGTCGGTGATCTCCAGCGGGATCTGGGTGCTCTCGTCGGCGTTCGCCGCCCAGGCGCCCGCGTAGCAATCAGCCTGCAGCTCGGTCCGCACGGCCTGGCTCTCCGCCCCGGTCTGGCCACCCGGCGACAGCTGCCCGGTCAGGTTCTGGATGTGGTGGCCGTACTCGTGCGCCAGCACGTACCCGCGCGCCAGCGGGCCGCCCTCCGCGCCGAACTGCTCCCGCAGCTGGTCAAAGAAGCCCAGATCGAGGTAGACGGTCTGGTCCGGAGGGCAGTAGAACGGACCCACCGCGCTCGTGGCCGCGCCGCAGCCGGTGTCGACGCTGCCGGTGAAGATGACGGTATCGGCCTCGGTGTAGCCCTCGACCGTATCGGTCCAGTAGGCCTGGATGCTGTTGACGAAGCCCACGATCTGGCAGTCCTCGCGGGTGTTCGCCTCCTGCTCGGTAAGGCATGCAGTCTGGAGGTCGCTCGATGGATTCGCCTCCTGCGCCCCGCCGCCCAACTGGTCGAGTGGCAGACCCGACAGATCGATGTTCAGGAAGAGCGCCGCGGCGAGCACGATCAGGCCGCCGACGCCACCCAGCGCCAGGCCGCGACCACGACCGCCACGTCGATCCTGTACCTGCCCGGGATCGAGCTTCGTCCCACGTCCGAAGGTCATGTGCCGAATCTGCCTCCGCTGCCTGGTTCTTCGCGCATCACCGCGCTCATCGCGCGGAGCATCGCAATTCCGTTGCCAGCGAGCGGAGGCTCGCTCACTCGCTCATCGGTTCTCGACGGGCGCTCGCTGCGCGTTGCCCACCTCGTCGGCCTCGGCCTCGATGACGTGCATCACCGCGTTGATCAGCGCCAGGTGCGTGAACGCCTGCGGAAAGTTGCCAAGATGCCGGCCCGAGCCCGGATCGATCTCCTCGCCGTACAGGCCCAACGGGCTGGCGTACGAGAGCAGCTTCTCGCACAGACGCCGGCCGCGCGCCAGGTCGCCGATCTCCACCAGCGCGCTCACCAGCCAGAAGGAGCAGATCGTGAACGTGCCCTCCTCGCCGGAGAGGCCGTCATCAGTCTCATGCGCCAGGTAGCGCTTGACGAGGCCGTCGACCGTCAGCTCATCCGCGACCGCCAGCACCGTGCGGCGGATCCGTTCGTCATCAGCCGGCAGGAAGCGCACGAGCGGCATGAGCAGCACCGATGCGTCGAGGGCATCGGTGTCGTAGTGCTGTGTGAAGACGCCGCGCTCGTCGATGCCGTGTTCGCAGATGTCGGCCCTGATCTCCTCTGCCCCGGCTTCCCATTCCTGCGCGAGCTTCTCGTCGCCGCGAATGCGCGCCAGGCGGGCGCCACGGTCGGCCGCCACCCAGCACATCAGCTTGCTGGTGGTGAAGTGCTTCGGCTCGCCGCGCACCTCCCACATGCCACGGTCCGGCTCGCGCCAATGGGCGAGCGCAGCGCGAACCTGGCGCACCAGGATGGGCCAGATCCGCTCGTCCAGGTGGTCGCGCGACTTCGTGTGCAGGTAGACCGAGTCGAGCATCGCGCCCCACATGTCGTGCTGCTTCTGCGCGAAGGCCGCGTTGCCGATACGCACCGGACGCGCGCCCTCGTATCCCGACAGGTGGTCGAGTGTCTGCTCGGTCAGGTCCCGCTCGCCGTCGATGCCGTACATGATCTGGAGGTCCTCCTCCCCGCTTGCGGCATCGGCGATGAAGTAGAGGTAGTCGTTCGCCTCCCAGTCGAAGCCAAGGGTGTAGAGGCCCCACAGCGCGAACGTCGAGTCACGCACCCAGCTGTAGCGGTAGTCCCAATTGCGCTCGCCCCCCGGCGTCTCGGGTAGCGACGTCGTTGCCGCAGCGACGACGGCCCCGGTCGCCGCGTAGGTCAGACCCTTGAGCGTCAGCGCCGAGCGCTCGAGATAGGTGCGCCACGGATGGTCGGGGAAGTGGCCGCGCGCCATCCAGTGTTGCCAGTGGTGCGCGGTCCAGACCAGCTTTTGGTATGCCTCGTCGTAGGTGCGCAGCGTCGGCGCGCCGCCCCACGACAGGGCGGCGAAGCGCGTCTCGCCCTCCTTGATCAGCGTGCGGGCCAGTGCCCGCGGACCCTCGAAGCCCAGGTTGAGATCGGTCGCCAGCTTCAGCTCGACGCCCGGATCCGGTCCCGCACAGATCCCGACGTGGTAGCCGCCGTCCGCGTAGGTCCACTGCCCCAGCACGCGGCCGTAGTCGAAGACAGGCTCGCAGTCGAGGGTCAGCTGCACCTCGCCGTTCACGCAGCGCACCGTCCGCAGCAGCGTGTGCGCCGCGTCGTAGTCGGTCGGCGCGCGGCGCTGTGTCCGCGAACGCTCACCGTCGCCGTGGTGCCATGGACCCATGAGCAGGACGTCGCGCACGATGATCCAACCGGTCGGCGTGCCCCAGCTCGTCTCGAGCACCATGGTGCCCGGCAGGTAGCGCCGCGCGGCGGGGACGGTGACCTCGGCCGGCCCGAAGCGGAATCCACCTGCGTCGCGGTCGAGGATCGCGCCGAAGACGCTGGGCGAATCCATCCGCGGCAGGCACATCCACTCGACGTTGCCGCCGGGCGCGACGAGCGCAACGGTCTCGCAGTCGGAGAGAAATGCGTATTCGGCGATCGGCGGGAACGGCGAGGTGCCGAACAGCGGGTCGGTGCGCGCCGAGAAGTCGCCGGGCGAGTTATCCGTGGTCGTCATGCGTTCGCAGTCTCGCACGCGCGGGTCAGCCGATGCTTCGCTGCGTCGGTGGCGCCGATCAAGTCCAGACCGATGAGGCCGGCGCCAAGGACCGGCGGCGCGCTCAGGACGCGCACCACGCCGCGGGGCACCGCGCGGTGCAGCGCGGTCGAGAAGCGTGTGTGGAACGCCGCATCATCGGCGTTGACCAGCCCGCCTGCCAGCACGATCTCGACATCACTGCGGGCGAGGTGCATGCGACGCGCCATGGCGGCGGCCATCGTCGCGAGCTCATCGGCCAGTCGATCGATGATCGAGCGGGCCGCGCCGTCGCCGCCCCGGGCAGCTTCGAACACGACCGGCGCCAACTGCCGCACCTCGTCACGATGGAACCTGCCGCTGTACAGGCCGCGCACCACGGCCAGCGGCTGGTGGACGCCAAAATGCGCGGGAACGAGCCGCTCGAGCACGGTGCGCGGACCTCGACCGTCGCGCCCGCGCACCGCGGCCGCCAACGCCGCCATGCCAACGTCGCCGCCACCGCCCCAATCGCCGCTGATGTCGCCCAGCGCCGGCATCATGTAGCTGCGCCCGTCGGGACCGATGCCGGCGCAGTTGATGCCCGCCCCGCTGATGACCGCGATGCCCCACGGCCGCTGGGTGCCGGCGCGCAGGGCGGCGAAAGTGTCGTTGCGGACGTCGATCCGGTTCGCGACGCCGGCAGCGGTGAACGCGGTACGCAGCAGACGCACGTCGCTCGGCAGGTCGGCGCCTGCCACGCACAAGACGGCGAGGTCCGCGCCGGCGTTGTGTCGGCCCGCCGTCGCCAGCAGCGCGCGGAGCCGGCGCACGCCTTCGGCGACACCCACCTGCTGATGCGAGATGGTCGGTCCGCGCGCGGAGCCGATGACCCGGCCGTAGCCATCGACGAGCAGCAGATCGGTTTTCGAGTTGCCGCCATCGATGGCGAGCACAGCGGCGGCGTTTGACGGCGTCACGCGCCTGTTATCGCATCTTGCGAGACGAGCGGCACGCCGGCGGCTGTGCGGGTACGCCATGCTGTGCATCTGGAACGGGCGCGTGCGCCTGGTACGACGCTGAGCAGCGGAGGCGGCATGGGACTCAAGGTTGCGGTCATCGGCGGCGGAAGCACGTACACGCCCGAGCTGGTCGACGGCATCGCGACGCGAACGAACCGGCTGCCGATCGACGAGCTGGCGCTCCTGGATCCGGACCTGGATCGGCTCTCGGTGGTCGGCGGGCTCGCGCGCCGCATGCTCGACCGCGGCGCGTGGCCCGGCCGCCTGACGCTCACCGATCGCGTCGACGAGGCCGTCGACGGAGCGGCCTTCGTCCTCGTGCAGCTGCGCATCGGTGGCCAGGCGGCGCGCCTGGTCGATGAGACGCTCCCGCTGCGATTCGGCACCATCGGGCAGGAGACGACCGGTGCCGGAGGCTTCGCCAAGGCGCTGCGCACCATCCCGGTCGTGCTGGATCTGGCCGAGGCGGTCCGACAGCGAGCCGCCCCCGACGCGTGGATCGTGGACTTCACGAACCCGGTCGGCATGGTCACCCAGGCGCTGCTCGACGATGGCCATCGGGCGGTCGGCCTGTGCAACATCGGCGTGGGCGCCGAGCGACGCTACGCCGCGATGTACGACGTGGGGCCGGGTGCCGTCGAGCTCGAGCACGTCGGTCTCAACCATCTCAGCTGGGAGCGCGCGGTGCGCATCGGCGGCATCGACCGGCTGCCGGAGATCCTGGATCGCGAGGGTGAGCGCATCGCTTCGCAGATCGGGATGCCGCTGGCCGAGATGCGACGCCTTGGCGTTCTGCCGTCGTACTACCTGCGCTACTTCCACAACTTCGACGCGGTGCTGCGCGACGAGCAGGAGACCGGGCACACCCGCGCCGGCGAGGTCCAGGAGATCGAGCGCGAGCTGCTCGACCTGTATCGCGACCCGACGCTCGACACGAAGCCCGCGCTCCTGGAGCGACGCGGGGGTGCCTTCTACTCCGAGGCCGCCGCGGCGCTCATCGCCTCGCTGCACGACGGCCGCGGTGATCGCCAGGTGGTCAACGTGCGCAACAACGGCGCGATCCCGAACCTGCCCCCCGAGTGGATCGTCGAGGTCACCGGGACCGTCGACCGCGACGGCGCGCACCCATTGACCGTCGCGCCGCTCCCCCCCGAGCTGCTGGAGCTGGTCGACGTCGTGAAGCGCTACGAGCTGTTGACGATCCGCGCGGCTCGCAGCGGTGACCGGGCGCCGGCCCTCGCCGCATTGGAGACGAATCCATTGATCGGCGGCCGCGTGGCCGATGTCCCGGCGCTGCTCGACGCCCTCCTCGCGGCCAACGAGCGGTTCCTGCCCGCCTTCGCCCACCGCTGAGCTCGGGGCGCCGCGCGTCCTGTCAAACGCCAACCAGGCGCGCATCGGTCAGCTTCTCTCGCTCGGGACGGACATCTGCGCGTGTGGTTCGCATTAGCCGGAACTCTCGCCCGGCTGCGGCGTCGCCCACGCTCAGGATCGGCTCCTCAACGCCTGGTCCGGCCACGATTGGCCGGCTAATGCAAACCAGGACGTCATCTGTCAACTCGACGACGTGCCGCATGGTCATATGCCCGCCAGGTGGGCGTCGGTCATGATTGAGCCCGCACATATGGTCATACGCGCGCCACACGGTCATTAGCCGGCCGATGAGGCACCGCGATCCCGCCTTCACGCTCAAGTCGGGCCGCGCTTGACCGCGCTTCCCCCCAATTTCCCGGCTAACGTGCGCCCCACGGTCGTTTGACAATGGAATGTCGCGCGAAGCCGGAGGGGACTGCGCGAGGGAGCGTCCGAGCGCCAGCCGCCCTCAATTCCCCGGCAACCGACCGAGCCGGGCGCTTCAAGCGCGGCTGGGTCACGGAAGCGGAACGAGCCGGGGCCCGGCATC
>JBDTNK010000013.1:0-43213 GCA_039933775.1 Chloroflexota bacterium
ACGTCGGTGGGGCAGACGACCACCTCCGCGCCGTAGGCCCGCAGCAGCGCCCGCTTCTCGTCGCTCTGCTTGTCGGCCATGACGAAGATGCACCGATAGCCCTTCACCGCGGCCGCCTGCGCCAACCCGACGCCGGTGTTGCCGCTCGTGGGCTCGACGATGACGCCACCGGGATGCAGCAGCCCGGCGCGCTCGGCTGCCTCGATCATCGGCAGCGCGATCCGGTCCTTGACCGAGCCGCCGGGGTTGAGGGTCTCGAGCTTGCCCGCCAGCCGCGGCCGCACATCGCTCGCCAGGCGATCGAGGGCAACCAGCGGGGTGGATCCGATGGCCGCGGTGATATCGGGCAGGATGCCCGGCCGATCAGCCAGCTGAAGGCTCCGTGGCGTGCGGTCGTGGCGCGTCGTCGTCATCGGGCTCAGGGGTGTCCTGGTCAATCCAGGCACCAGGCGTGCCCCACCCGCGCTGGTGGCGAAGGACGAGGAAGGCACCGGCTGCGATGAAACCGATGATGCCGATCCACATCGCGGTCGGGATGCCCAGGATGTGCCAGTTGCCCGTCTCGTTGCGGAACGACTCGAGCACGGTGCGCACAGCGCCGTACCACATGATGTAGATGAGGGCGATGTCGCCGTCGTACAGGCGGCGCGCGAAGCGGCGAGCGATCCAGAGCAGCACCACGACCCCGATCGCGTTGAGGATCATCTCGTACGCGAAGAGCGGATGGAAGCGGGTCGTGTCGACCGGATAGGTCAGAGCGTCCCACGGTGTGCCGGCACGGTGCGCCGCATCGATCGGGATACCCCACGGCAGCGTGGTGGGCGGGCCGTAGAGCTCCTGGTTGACGAAATTCCCCAGCCGACCCACGACCTGGCCGAGCAGCAGGGCCGGCGCGAAGATGTCGAGCCAACGCGCCGTGTTCAGCTTGTTCCAGCGGCAGTACAGGTAGATCGCCAGCGCGCCGCCCATCACCGCACCGGGGATGCCGATGCCGCCGTTCCAGACCTGCGGGATCAGCGCGGGATTCTCGCGGTAGAAGTCCCACTCGTGGATCACGTGATAGGCCCGCGCGGCGATGACCGCCAGCACGATCGTGGGCAGCAGCATCGACCAGCCCTTGTCGGGATCCTCGCCGCGGCGCCGTGCCTCCATGGTGCCGATGACGCCGCCGATGAGCACGGCGGCGGCGATGATGATGCCGTACCAGTGCACCGCGAGCGGACCGATACGGATGGCGACCGGGTCGATGAACATCCGCGCGATTCTACTCCGCGGGGCCCGGGGACGAGGAGATTGCGAAAGCCGCCCCGGATGTAGCATCCGCTGGTGGAACCACACGCCGGCGGCGCATGACGGCAGAGGCGCTGGAACCGGCGCAGGCAGACGAAGGCACCGCGGGGGACCGCCGGACGCTGCCCTTCAGCCAGCTGCTGACGCTGAGCATCTACTGGTTCGGCATCCTCACCATCTGGGGCGGCCTGATCGGCGTCATCCTGCCGACGCGGGTCAGTGCCATCGATCCGGCGAACGTCGGCATCCTGCTGGCGCTGATGAACGGCGCGGCCGTGGTCGTCGCCATCGCTGTGCAACCTACCGTCGGGGCGATCAGCGACTTCACAGTCTCGCGCTGGGGACGGCGGAAGCCATACATCGTCATCGGGTCAGTCCTGGACGTCGTGTTCCTGGCGGGAATCGCGTTCTCACAGGGGTACCTCGCGATCCTCGTTTTCCTGGTGCTGCTGCAGTTCAGCTCGAACTTCGCGCAGGGCCCGTTCCAGGGATACGTGCCCGATCTCGTGCCGGCGCACCAGGTCGGGCTCGCGAGCGGACTGATGGGGATGATGCTGGTGCTGGGCCAGATCGCCGGCGTGGGTATCGCGACCCTCGGCACGCCGGACGCGCTGCCGGTGGCCACGCTGGGCCTCGGCGTCGTCGAAGTCACGACCATGATCGTGCTCGTTGTTCGCGTCGACGAGGGCGGGTTGGCACCGCGCCGGACGCGCTCGTGGTGGCAGATCGCGGCCTCGGCCTGGGGCGCCGACATCCTGCGCGAGCGCAACGTGCTGTGGCTGCTCCTCGTGCGTCTGCTCTTTCTGGGCGCGGTGAACGTCACGGCCATCGGCCTGCTCTACTTCGAGCGCAGCCATGGCCAGCCGACAGACGGCGCCGATGCGACCCTTTTCATCGCCACCCTCGTCGTGGGGCTGGCGACCGCTGCCGCCGCGCTGCCCGGAGGCCGCGTCTCGGACCGATTCGGCCGTCGGCCGGTCATCTGGGCCGCCTGTGCCGTCTCGGCGGTGGGCCTGGCCGGCGTCGTGGTGGCGCCAACGCCGGCGCTTGCCATCGCCGCCTTCGTGCCGTTCGGCCTCGGCACCGGCATCTTCCTCTCGGTCGACTGGGCACTCATGACCGATGTCGTGCCCAAGGCAACCACAGGCCGCTACATGGGCATCCTGAACGCCGGGACCGCCGCAGCGGGACCGGTCTTCCTCCTCGTCGCCGGCTTGGCGCTTGACCGCATCGGGGCCATCGACTTCGCGGCCGGGCCTCGCGCGGCCGTGGCGGTCGCGGTCGTCTTCGTCATCGGCGCGGGGCTGGCGCTGTTGCGCGTCGACCCGACGCGGCGCGAGTCCTGACTGGGCCCGAACGCGCACGGGCGAGGAGCGCGAGGAACGCATCGTCTGGAGTCGACCCCGCGGGGGAATTGTCCCGCGCCGGTGCTAACGGCGAAGAAGCGCTCGTTTCGCGCCCGATCCTGTCCAAGGATTGCCTGCGGCTGCAAACCATGGACGCTGCGCGGCCCAAATCGGCCCTTGCTTCTCCGTTAGCGCCGCCGGGAGGAAACTTCGACCGCACTGGCCCGGGACCGCACTGGCCCGGGACAGCACTGGCGCCGCGACAGCACCGGCGCCGCGGCGTGCGCGGCTGCCCGCTACGCTATCGCTCATGCTTCCGGTCATCTGGGCTGTCTTCGTGATCCTGGCCGTCGGCGGATTCCTGATGATCGCCGCCTACTGGCTGGACGTGCAGGATCGCCCCGACCTGACGCCCGCCATGCGCATGGGCTGGTCGGCCGCGGCGCTCGTCTTCCCGATTGCGATTCCGGCCTACGCGTTTCTCTCCGGCGCAGGCTGGCCGCGCTTCCTGCGCGCGGCCTCCATCGTGCCGGCACTGGCCGTGATCCTTTTCGCCGGTTTTGTGACGGGCCGCTTCACCTGACGCCGAATGCGACTTGCATGTCTGAACGCGTTCGGATGGTTCCCCGCCTATCATCGGTCCATGACGACGACGATCGGCGGCGTTGACGCCGCCTTGGCCTACCTGCGTGACCATGCGGACGAGCACGACCGCCAGCTCGACGCATTCCTGCGGCTCGAGAGCGTCAGCGCCGACAGCGCCAAGAAGGCAGAGGTGCGGCGCACCGCCGAGTGGATCGCCGACGAGCTGACCCGCATCGGCTTCGAGCACGCCCAGCTGCACGAGACGAGCGGCAACCCGATCGTCACCGCCGATTGGCTACATGCCGGAGCGGAGCGCCCGACGATCCTGGTCTACTGCCACTACGACGTGCAGCCCGCCGACCCGCTCGACGAGTGGGTCCACCCGCCGTTCGAGCCCCGCTACGAGGACGGGAAGATCTACGCCCGCGGCTCGGGCGACGACAAGGGCCAGCTCTTCATGCATCTCAAGGCGGCGGAGGCATGGTTCGCGACGAACGGCGGCCTGCCGATCAACATGCGCATCTTCTTCGAGGGCGACGAGGAGGTCGGCTCCGAGCCGGTCGAGGAGTTCATCGCCGATCATGCCGAGCTGTTGACGGCCGACCTCGCCATCGTGAGTGACTCTGACATGTACGACGACGACGGCACGCCGTCGATCAACTACGGCCTGCGCGGGATCGCCTACTTCGAGGTCAAGGTCTCCGGACCGTTTCAGGACCTGCACTCCGGCTCGTACGGGGGCGCGGTGGCCAACCCGGCCAACGTCCTCGTCGACCTCCTCGCATCGCTCGTCGACTGTGACGGCCGCGTCACCATCCCTGGCTTCTACGACCGGGTTCGCGATCTGACCGATGCCGAACGCGCGGCGTACCAGGCGCTTCCCTTCGACGAGGAGGAGTGGCGCGATCGCATCGGGATCCCTGCCGTGCACGACGGTGAGCGCGGCTACACGACGCTCGAACGGCTCAGCGCGCGGCCGACGCTGGACATCAACGGCCTGTGGGGCGGCTACGCCGGCGAGGGCTCGAAGACGATCATTCCGGCCTGGGCGGCAGCCAAGTTCAGCACGCGGCTCGTGCCCGACCAGGACTTCGCCGAGATCGAGCGCCTGACCGTCGAGCATCTGACCGCCATCGCGCCTCCCACCGTGCGGATCGAGGTGCGGGTCATCCACGGAGGGGCGCCGGCACTCACGCCGCTCGACCATCCGGGCGTCGAGGTTGCGGCGACCGCCCTTGAGCGCGCATTCGACAAGGCGCCGCTGTTCCAGCGCTCAGGGGGGTCGGTGCCGGTGGTCGCGGCGCTCGAGTCGATGCTCAACCTCAAGACCGTGATGGTCGGCTGGGCATCGCCGAACGGCAATTTCCATGCACCCAACGAATGGATTCCGATCGACAACTACCGGCGCGGGATGGATTCAATCGTTCACCTCTGGGCGGGATTCGCCGAGATGGATCCCGAGCGGTTGCGGCATGGCTGAGCGCGTATGAAGGTGCCCGGCGAGCCGGCGCCCCAAGCGCGCGCCGACGACCCATGGCTGCCGCTCGGCGCGGCGAGCCGCCTGGTTGGGGTGGGGCCGGACACGCTCCGCCGCTGGGCCGATACGGGCAAGGTGCAGAGCTATCAGACACCTGGTGGGCACCGCCGCTTTCTGCGCTCGAGCCTGGAGGCGATGATCAATGCGCCGCGCCGGCAGCGCTACGGCGTCGACCGCCTCCCCGATTCGACCCAGACCATGGCCGGCGAGCTGCACCGGCGCATGCAGCGCACCGGCTACGGGGGGCAGCCGTGGCAGGCGCGCCTGAGCGCCGAGCAGCGCGACGACTTTCGGCGCTGGGGGCAGCGCACCTTCAACCTCGTGGTCGAGTACGTCGCCTCCGCCAAGCGCGCCGAGCGGCAGCTGCTGCTGGAGGAGGCCCAGAAGATGGGCGGCCTGTACGGTGCCGAGGCTTCCGGCGCCGGCCTCACCCTCGCAGAGACGATCGAGGCGTTCCTCCACTTTCGCTCCCCGGTGCTGGAGGCGATCACCGGCCATATGCGGCGCCGCAGCGCGGAGGTGAGCGACGTGACGAGCGCCTATCGGGAGGCGAACCAGGCGATCGACCAGGTGCTGCGCTCGGTCGTGGCCGCCTACGGCTCGGAAGGAGCGTAGCGGGGCTCTAGCCGGCGATGCGGAGCTCGGTGCTCGTCGTGTTCAGGCGCTCTCCGCCGTCATCGGTGCAGATCACGATATCCTCGATGCGGGCACCCCATCGGCCTTCGATGTAGATCCCGGGCTCGATGCTGAACGCCTCGCCCACTACCAGCGGCTGCTCGCTGCTCGAGACGATGTACGGCTCTTCGTGGGTTTCCATCCCGATGCCATGGCCGGTGCGATGGAAGAAGGCGGCTCCGTATCCCGCCTCGGTGATCATGTCGCGCGCCACGGCATCCAGCTCGCGCGCCGTGATGCCAGGCCGGACCGCGTCGCAGGCAGCCGCCTGGGCGGCGCGCAGCACCGCGTGCAGCACCGCGAACTCGGGGTCCGGCTCCCCGATGAAGACGGTTCGGGTGGTGTCGGAGCAATAGCCGTCGCGCGAACCACCGATGTCGAGCACCACCGCATCTCCCTGTGCGATGACCCGCTCGCCGGCATGGTGGTGCGGGCTGGCGCTGTTGGGACCGGAGCCCACGATCGCGAAGTCCGCGGTCTGGTTGCCGGCGGCCAGCAGGAGGCCCTTGATCCGCGCGCTCACCTCCGCCTCGCTGCGCCCGGAGAGCCGCTCGGCGCGGATGGTGTCCATTGCCTCGTCGGCGGCGGCGGCCGCGGCGCGCAGCCGGTCGATCTCGGCGGCGGCCTTCACGCGGCGCAGGGCGGCGAGCGCGGGACCAGCCGGCACGAGCTGCACCGGGTCGAGCACCGCCTGCAGACGGAGGACGAAGCGGGCCCACATCTGGTCCTGCACCCCCACGCGCAGGGCGTGCGTGTCGAGCACCGATCGCACGAGCTGGAACGGATCGTCCGTCTCGTTCCATGGCAGCAGCTCCATCTCGTCGGCGAGCGGCCCCAGGGCGTGGCGTGCGAGCGGCAGCTCGAGGCCCGGCAGGACGAGCACCGGCTCGTCGCCGGACGGCACGACCAGGCAGGTGAGCCGCTCGAGCGCGGGTGCGTTGTAGCCGAGCAGATAGGCATAGTCCGGCGACGGCGTGACGAGCAGCGCATCGACGCCCCGGTTTCCGGCCTCGCGCGCCGCCGCCGCAAGCCGCCGCCGCAGGATCAGCGGGTCGAAGCCTGGCGTCGCGGCAGGGAGAATCGTCACGCGTCTAGCCTACCGAATGTGTCATGGCATCGCGCGAAAACGGCTGTAGACTGCTCCGCATCGCGTAGGACGTCGTCATACGCGGAAACCGTCGAGGAGGCGCCTTGGCTGCGGACCACTGCCCGCGTTGCCGCCGGACGCTCGCCCCGCACGCAGGGTGGGCGTCGCCCCGCGTTGCCGCTCCGCTGGAGCCCCGATTGCGCAGGATCGCGACGGCCATCATCGGCCTGGTGATGACGGCGACCGTTGTGCTGCCCGCACCCGCGGTGCGCGCCGCCGAGCCGAACGACCAGGCCGGCGCCGGATACCTGGCAGTGGCCGAAGGCGGCGCGGCGAGCGACTTCGAGCTGCTCTACGAGCGCACCGCCACGGTGCCGGCAACCGGTGAGACGTTGTGGGTCGGCAAGTACGTCGACGCCAGGACCGGCACCATCTCGACCGTGTACCGCGATGGCCGCGGCGCTGTCGCGGGCGAACAGACGCTTGGCGAGCGTGAGACCGCCGCCCTGGCGGCGCAACCGGCGCTCGAGGCAAAGGGCGACGCAGCGCTCCTCGGAGCCGTCGCCGCCGCGCCGGCGGGGCCGCTGCACGTCGCGGTCTGGCTCGAGGCCGATGCCACAGCGGCGGCCGCCGCCGTGGTCGCGGCGCACCCCGAGGTGACCTGGCTCGGCGATCGACCGGTGATCGATGATCTCGAGCAGCTGCGGGCGATCCGTGGCGAGCTGTACGCGGCGCGGGCCGCGACATACGCGGAGGCAGCGGCAGCATTCGGGACCGAGGTCGCCGCGCTGGGCGGCCGCGTGGCCTATGCCAGCACCAGCGCTTCGCTCGTGTTCGTGGACCTCCCCGCGCCATCGGCCGCCGCGCTCGCGGAGCGACCCGAGGTTGCCAGCCTGGGCCTCGAGGCCAGTTGGGCGCCACAGATGTCGAGCGCCAATCCCACCGTCCAGGCGAACTGGACCGGCGGCGCCGGGGACCAGGGCGACGGCGTGCGCGTCGCCGTCGTCGAATACCACAACGTCCGCGCCAGCGGCGACCTGGGCGGCCAGGTGGTCGCGTCGCATAGCACGAGCGGGACGCTCGCCTACACCGCGGGCGTGTTCGACCATCCGACCTGGGTGGCGGGCGCGATCGCCAGCAAGAACGGCACCTTCACCGGCGTCGCGCCGGGGGCCGACATTGTGTCGTCGTCGACCGGCGGCTACCAACCCTCGTTGACGACCGATCGCTCCATCGTGGCCGCCGCCGACTGGGCCATCCAACCCGGTGGTGGCGACGCCGATGTCGTAAACACCAGCGTCGTGCAGGACACGGCGCAGGGTGCAGAGGAGGCACGGCGCTACTTCGACTCCATCGCCTGGGAGGCGGGACGCCTGCCGGTCAGCGCATCGGGCAACCTGTCTGCGCTCGGCACGTGGGACGTCGGCTCGCCGGGGACCGGCTACAACGTCCTCACCGTGGGCGGCACCGACGACCGCGGCACCGGCGGCTGGACGGATGATCGGCTGTGGTACGTCCCCGGCTCCAACGGCGCGAGCTACCGCGACGTGACCGGCGTGTCGTGGAACGCGCATGGCGACTACAACAAGCCGAACGTGTCTGCCCCGGCGGTGAACGTGGTGACCGCCAATGGGCTCGGTGCATCGGGGACGAGCGCGGCGACACCCATCGTCTCGGGGATCGCCGCGCAGCTCATCGCACGAGCGCCGTCGCTGGCAGCCTGGCCGGAGGCCGTGCGAGCGCTCGTGATGGCCGGTGCGATCCACCGCATCCCGATGCCCGACGGCTCGATCAATGTCGATCACGAAGGCACCGGGACCGTCTCGGCGCTGTGGTCGAATCGCATCCTCGTCGCCGGCGACGGCACCTACGGTGGCTACGCCTTCGGCACGCTGAACGGCGTGTCGAGCCGCCAGATCAGCGTCGTGGCCGGCCAGCGCGTGCGCGTGGCGCTGGCCTGGAGCAGCCACACGTCGGGTTCGGCGTACGCAAAATCGGACACCCTGGCATCGGATCTCGACCTGCGCGTCCGGCACCCGAACGGCGCGGTGAGCGGCTCGTACACGATCGACAACAGCTACGAGTGGGTCGACATCACGGCGCAGGCGACCGGCCAGATGACGATCGACGTCGTGCCCACACGGCTCGCCGCCGGTGAGCCGTTCGCGCTGGCCTGGACCAAGTGGAAGGTCGGCACCCCGACGCGCCTCGGCGGCGCGAACCGCTACGGGACCGCCGCGATCGTTTCGCGCACCGGGTACTCGCCCAATGTGCCTGCGGTCTTCATCACCACCGGCGAGAACTTCCCCGATGCGCTGGCTGGCGCGCCGGCCGCCGCCGCGCTGCGCGGTCCGCTCCTGCTCGTCCAGGGCAGCCGCATTCCTTCCGAGACGGCCGGCGAGCTGACCCGTCTGCGTCCACAACGCATCTTCGTGCTCGGCAGCGCCGGTGTTGTCTCCGATGGCGTCCTGAGTGCCCTGCGCTCGTACACGCCCACGGGGCGGGTCGATCGGCTGGCGGGGCCGGATCGCTACGCCACCGCCGCCAGCATCTCGTCCACGATCTTCTCGCCGGGCGTCGCGATGGCCTTCGTCGCGACCGGTCAGAACTTCCCCGACGCGCTGGCCGGCGGCCCCGCGGCCGCGATCAACGGCGGGCCCGTGCTGCTCACGAAGTACGGCGAGCTGCCGGCCGCCACGGCGGCCGAGCTGCGCCGACTCCAGCCGAAAGAGATCGTGATCCTGGGAGGCGCCGCGGGTGCCGTCTCAGCGCAGGTCGAAGCCGCACTGCGCGCCTTCAGCCCCAAGGTCACGCGCGTCGCCGGACCGGATCGCTATGCCACCGCGGCGGCGATCGTCGGACGCTTCTTCCCCAGCGCCTCGGATGCGTTCCTGGCGACCGGTCGCGACTTTCCCGACGCGCTCGCCGGCAGCGCCTATGCCGGGCGGGATCGGCGCCCACTGCTGCTCACCACTGCGGCGGAGCTGACCGCGCCGACACGCGGCCAGCTGGCTCGGCTGGATCCGGCACGGACGTGGATCCTGGGCAGCTCGACGGTCGTCGGCAATTCGGTCGTCAGCGAACTGTGGTGGCTGCTGAGCGTCAAGTGACCCCGGTGACGATCGCCAGCGGGACCTCGACCGAGAGGCCGTCGCGGATGCGCCAGGCGCGGAGCGCCTCCTCGGGACCGGCCGACGGATCGGCGAGGGTCGCCAGCAGGTAGAAGGCGTCGGGGTACATCGCCGCGCGGCGGTCGGTGGCGGATGGGACCGCCGGCGAGCGGGTGTGCGAGTGGAAGATCGCCACGAGATCTTCGCCGGCCTCATCGATCGCGAAGGTGATGCGCACGAGGTCCTCGGGATGGACGTTGTAGCGCAGCGGGCTCGCCTCGCTGTTGCGGGCGACGTGCATCGTGGTCACGCGTCGCGTGGCCAACGAACCGGCGAGCAGGGCACACGCCTCGTTCGGCAGCTCGGCGCGGGCATGGGCGAGGAGCGCCCCGGCGACCGAGCGCGGCAGCGCGAGGGCGCCATCGGTCACCACAGCAGGGAGCCTCCGAGCTCGTCGCTGAGCTCGTCGAGCGGCCGCGTCCAGAGGTCGGTGGAGAGGTACTTCCAGCCGGCGTCGGCGAGCAGAACGACGAGCGAACCATGATCCATCTCGCGTGCCACGCGCAGCGCGACGGCGATCGCCGCGCCCGACGAGAGGCCGGCGAAGATGCCCTCCTCGTCGAGCAGCTGCCGCACCCCGATCAGCGCGTCGCGATTGCTGACCAGGTAGCGGTCGTCGAGCAGCGAGGCGTCCAGGACGGGGGGCACGAAGCCCTCGTCCAGCGAGCGCAGCCCCTGCACCTGCTCACCGGGGAGCGGCTCCGCGGCGACGATGCGGACGCCGGGCCGCTGCTCCTTCAGGTATCGGCCCGCGCCGGTCAGCGTGCCGCCCGTGCCGAGCCCCGCGACGAAGACGTCCAGGTCGGGAACCTGCGCCAGGATCTCGGGGCCTGTCGTCTCGTAGTGCGCCAGCGGGTTTGCGGCGTTGCCGTACTGGTACGGCATGAAGAGGGTCGGGTCGGCACCGGCCAGGGACTGCGCCAGGCGGATCGCGCCGTTCGAGCCTTCAGCGCCGGGTGACGAGATGATCTGGGCGCCGAAGAGGCGCAGCAGCTGTGCGCGCTCCGGCGTCGTGTTGTCGGGTATGACGATGCGCACCGGATGGCCGAACTGCGATCCGATCATCGCCAGGCTGATCCCGGTATTGCCGCTCGACGGCTCGAGGATCGTCTGTCCCGGCTGCAACGCACCGCTCGCGCGCGCGTCGCTCAGCATGCGCAGCGCCACCCGGTCCTTCACCGAGCCGGTCGGGTTGTTGCCCTCGAGCTTGGCGTAGAGGCGCACCCCGGGGTTGGGCGCGAGGCGCGGCAGCCCGACCATGGGCGTATCGCCGATGGCCGCGAGCAGGTCCGAGGCGACGCCAAGCCCCGACTGGCGAGGCATCCGGCGCTTCAGGCGCCTCCGGCCATGGCCGGCAGCAGGATGATCGTGTCGTCCGCGCCGAGCGCGGTCGCCAGGCCGTCGCGATAGCGCACGTCCCGGTCATTGACGTAGACGTTGATGAAGCGGCTCAGCTCGCCGTCCTCGGTGACCCGCAGGCGCAGGTCCGGGAATCGGTCGAAGAGGTCGTCGAGTGCATCGCTGACGGTGGCGCCGCTGGCGTCGACCTGGCGCTGCCCGTTGACCGAGTCGCGCAGCACCGGCGGGATGCGCACCGTGCTCACGAGACCGATGCTCCCGCCGCGACGGCCTGGCCGGCCGGCACGGCGTCCGCGAACGGCGACTCGACGCCGCAGGCGGGACACGACGGATCGCGCCAGACCTTCACCTCGTCGAAGTGCGTGCCCATGGCGTCGAACATGAGCAGCCGTCCGGCGAGCGTATCGCCAACCCCCAGGATGAGCTTGAAGACCTCGTTGCTCTGCAGCAGGCCCACGATTCCCGGCAGCACGCCGAGCACGCCCGCCACGCTGCACGCGGGCGCCAGCTCGTCCGGGGGCTGGGTCGGGTACATGCAGCGATAGCACGGCCCCTCGAATGGGATGAAGGTCGTGATCTGGCCGTCCCAGCGGTAGATGCTGCCGTGCACAACCGGCTTGCGCAGCTTGATCGCCGCGTCGTTGAGCACGTAACGCGTATCGAAGTTATCAGTCCCGTCGACGATGACGTCGTAGCCGGCGATGAGCCGATCGACGTTCTCCGCGTTCAGCCGCTCCGCATGCTTGATCACCACCGTCTCGGGGTTCAGCCCGGCGATCGTCTGCTCCGCCGAGTCGACCTTGCGCATCCCGATGCGGTCGGCGCCGTGGAGCACCTGGCGCTGCAGGTTCGACTCCTCGACCACGTCGTCGTCGACGAGGCCGATGGTGCCGACACCCGATGCCGCGAGGTAGAGCGCGCTCGGCGAGCCGAGGGCACCTGTCCCGATGAGCAGGACCTTCGCGTCGAGGAGCTTGCGCTGGCCCTTCTGGCCGATCTCGGGGATCAGCGTCTGGCGTGCGTAGCGACGCATCTGCGCCTCGGTCAGCAGCCCGGCGCTGGGCGCCTGCCACGCGCCACCCTTGGCGCGCCACTCGGGGAGGGCGCCGCGGAGGCTGACGACGTTGGTGTAGCCCATCGCGGCCATGGTCCGCGCGGCACGGCCCGAGCGGGCGCCGACGGCGCAGTGGACGAGGATCGGGGTCGCGAGGTCCGGGAAGGTGTCGCGAATCTTCGTGGCGACGTCGCCCAGCGGCACGAGCGTGGCGCCGGGGATGTGGCCGTCGTTCCACTCGCTCTCCTCGCGCACATCGAGGATCTCGCGGTTCGCGGCGATCTCGAGCGCCTGATCGATCGTCGCCTCGCGGACGGTTACTGGCTGCTGGGTGGGGTTCATCGGTCCTGTGGTCATCCTTTGGTCGGGGAGCTGCCGCCGCTGCCGGCGGAGATGGGGAGGTCGGCTTCATCGGGCCAGGCGACGGCGGAGCCGCGCACGGCGCCCTGGAGCACCTTGTAGGAGAGGAGGGCGCACTTCAGGCGCGCCGGCGTGATCGGCACGCCCAGGCCCTCGAGGATAGCGGCGGGATCGATCTCGCGCGCCTCGTCGACCGTCATGCCGCGCAGCTCATCGGTCAGGATGCTGGCGCTCGCCTGGCTGACCGCGCAGCCCTGGCCGTCGAACGCGATGTCGACGATGCGGGTCTTGGCATCGCTGAGCACGATCGTCATCGACAGCTCATCGCCGCAGGTCGGGTTTGAGTCCGCGAAGTGCAGGTCGTGCGGTTCGAGCATCCCCTTGTTGTGCGGGTTGCGGTAATGCTCGAGGATGAAGTCGCGGTACAGGTTGTCCATCTGCTCAGCCCCGGAAGAGGCGGATCGTCGATCCGATCGCGTCGATGAGGGCGGCGATATCGTCGGCGTCGTTGTAGACGTAGAAGCTCGCGCGGGTGGTGGCCGGAACGCCGTAGTGGAGCATCACCGGCTGCGCGCAATGGTGTCCGGCGCGCACCGCGACTCCCTCGCGATCGAGGATCGTGGCCACGTCGTGCGGATGGATGGCGTCGAGCGTGAAGCTGATGATGCCTGCCTGCTCATCCGGGTTTCCCGGACCATACCGATGCAGCCCATCGATCGTCCCCAGCGCGTCCCACGCCGTCTGCGTCAGCCAGCGCTCGTGCTGGCGCACCTTCTGCATGCCAAGTCCGTCGAGGTATTCGATGGCCGCCGCCAGGCCCATCGCCTCGGCGATGGCGGGCGTTCCGGCCTCGAACTTCCAGGGCACCTCGGCGAAGGTCGTGCCCGCGAGCGTCACGCGGCTGATCATGCTGCCGCCCGCGAGGAAGGGCGGCATGGCATCGAGCAGCTCGCGCCGCGCCCAGAGCGCACCGATCCCCGACGGGCCCATCATCTTGTGGCCTGACAGCGCCACGAAATCGGCACCCAGCGCGGCCACGTCGACCGGCATGTGCGGGACGCTCTGCGCCACGTCGAGCATGACGAGCGCGCGCACCGCGTGCGCCCGTTCCACGATCTCGCGCACCGGGTTGATCGTGCCGAGCGCGTTGGACACGTGACTGAAGGCGAGCAGCTTCGCCGGGCGGCCGTCGCTGCCTGCGAGCTTGCGCTCGAGGTCGTCGAGCACCAGGCGCCCCGCCTCGTCGATCGCGACGTAGCTGATCGTGGCACCGGTCGCCTGCGCGATGAGCTGCCACGGCACGAGGTTGGCGTGATGCTCCATCTCGGTCGCGAGGATCGTGTCGCCGGGGCCAAGGTTCGCGCGGCCCCAGCTGTGCGCCACGAGGTTGATCGCCTCGGTCGCGTTGCGCACGAAGACGATCTCGCGCTCGCTCGGCGCGCCGATGAAGCGCGCCAGCCGCTTGCGTGCACCCTCGTAGCGGGCGGTCGCATCCTCGGACAGCTCGTAGATGCCGCGATGCACGTTGGCGTAATGATGCGCGTAGGCATCGGCCAGCGCATCGATCATGGCGCGCGGCTTGGGCGACGACGCCGCCGCATCGAGGTAGACGAGCCGCTTTCCGCTGCGCGTCAGCCGCTCGAAGACGGGGAAATCGGCGCGCAGCGCGGTGCCGTCGAGCCCGTGCTCATCGGTCGCAGAGGCGACGGCCTGTTCGATCGCCATCAGGATGTGATGCGCGCCTGGGCTCAGGCGTGCTCGGCGACCGGCTCGGGTGCCTCATCGGTCACGGCGGCATCAAGGCCGATCTGGTCGCGGACCCAGTCGTAGCCGTTGGCCTCGAGCTGGTGACTGAGCTCCTTGTCGCCGCTCATCACGATCCGGCCGGCCATCAACACGTGCACGAACTGCGGCGTGACGTAGTTCAGCATGCGCTGGTAGTGGGTGATCATCAGGACGCCCATCTCCGGGTTGAGCGAGGCGGTGATGCCCTCGGCCACGGTACGCAGCGCGTCGATGTCGAGTCCCGAGTCGGTCTCGTCCAGGATCGCGATCTGCGGGGCCAGGATCGCCATCTGCAGCATCTCGAGCCGCTTCTTCTCGCCGCCGGAGAAGCCCTCGTTCACGTAGCGCGTGGCGAACGTGGGGTCCATCTTCAGCATCGCCATCTTCTCGCCCATCAGCTTGCGGAACTTGCCGAGCGGGATCCCGGTATAGCGCGTCGCGGCCGCGCCACCGTCGCCGACCGGCTTGGGGTGGTGGACCGCGTTGTAGATGTTGCGCAGGAAGCTGGCGACGGTCACGCCCGGGATCGCGCTGGGGTACTGGAAGGCGAGGAAGATGCCCAGGCGAGCCCGCTTGTCGGGGCTCAGCTTGAGCATGCTCTCGCCGCGCCAGGTGACGCTGCCGGCATCCACGTGGTAGTCGGGATGGCCCATCAGCGCGTAGGCGAGGCTTGTCTTGCCCGAGCCGTTCGGACCCATGATGGCGTGCACCTCGCCTTGGCGGACGGTCAGGTCAATGCCGCGCAGGATCTTTTTGCCGGCGATGCTGACCTCGAGGCCGTTGATCTGGAGTTCGTGCGTCATGCGTTGTTCGTTGCTCCGTGATGATCGATGGTCGCCGCGTCAGGCCCCGATGGACCCCGCGGCGGGAGTTGCGTCATTGGTGCGCGCCGAATCCGCCACGACCAGGTCGCGCGCAGCATGCGCCGCGACACGTTGGCGGCGGACGCGCGCGGGATAGGGAGGCCCGCCGGCCGTGGCGGCGACCTCGGCGATGGTTGTGGTGCTGAGCGTGCCCTCCAGCGCCTCGTGGACGCGCTGGAAGACCTCGTGCACACTGCACGCCTGCGGGCGGTCACAGGCCTCGAGGTTGTCGGGGCCGGCGCACGGCATCTCGACCAGCGGGCCCTCGAGCGCGCGCATCGCGTCGGCCACGCTGATGAGCTCCGGGGCGCGCGCCAGCTGGTAGCCGCCTGACTGCCCGCGCGTTGCCGTCAGCAGATCCGCCCGCCGCAGATCGCCGACGAGCTGCTCCAGGTAGGCGTGCGGCAGCTTCTCCGCCTTGCTGATGCCGGCCAGCGAGAGCGGGCCATCACCGTGGTGCCGCGCCAGCGTCACCAGGATCCGGACGCCGTACTCGGTCCGACTGCTGATCCTCATAGCTCCACCTGGACCTCGTCGCCGACCAGGCGTGCGTGGTAGGCGCGCACGGGACGCACCGGCGGCAGCGCGAGCACCTGCCCGGTGAACAGGTCGAAGCGGCCACCGTGGCGCGGGCACTCGACGGCGGTGCCGTCCAGCTCCCCGTTGCCAAGCACGCCGCCATCGTGGGTGCAGACATTGTCGATGGCGCCCCACTCCCCGTCCTCGGTCAGGCCGACGCACAGCGAACGGCCGTCGACCTCGACGACGCGCACGGTGCCCGGCTCGATCTCCGAGGCGCGGATCGCGGTCAGGAAGCCCGACGAGAGGGTCATGCCGCCACCGCGGGGCTGCTCTCGATGTCGGCGCGCCCGATGCGCGGGGCCAGGGCGTCCAGCATCCGCGCGCGAATCGGCTCCGACTCGATGCGGCTGATCACCTGCTCGAAGAAGCCGCGCACGATCATGCGCTCGGCCTCGTCTGGATCGAGCCCGCGAGACTGCGCGTAAAACAGCTGCACCGGGTCGATGGCGCCGGCCGTGGCTCCGTGCCCGCAACGCAGGATGTCGTTGGTCAGGATCTCGAGCGCCGGGATCGGCTCGGCCCCGGCGTCAGGGCTGAGGAGCAGGTTGCGGCACTCCTGGTAGCTGCTCGTCGCCTTGGCCTCCGGCTGCACGCGGAGCATGCCGTAGACGGTGGCATGCGCGCGATCGTAGAGCGCCGAGAGGTAGAGCAGGTCCGAGGTGGTGTGCGACCCGGCAAGGTCCTGCAGGCTGTTGATGTCGATGTGCTGGTCGTCGCCGGCGGCGAGGAGGCCCAGCAGTCGGCTGGCGCCGCCCTTGCCGGCCATCTGCACGTCCAAACCGAGCTTGGTGGTCTTCGAGCCGACCTCGCCGTTGAGCGAGGTCACGTTGGCGTCCTTGCCAACCCAGACGCGCTGCGTGCCCAGGTTCCAGGCCGCGTCGCCCAGGACCTGCAGGTTCGCGTAGCGCACCTTTGATCCCTCCATGGCGCGCAGCTCCGAGACGCCGCCGAACCAACCGGATTGGCCGTCGGGCGAGGCGAACTCCTCGAGAATCGTCACCGTGCTGTCGCGCCCGGCCACGATCACCGTCAGCGGCAGGAACGCCGCATCCGCCCGCGACTGCGTGACACGCACGCGCAGCAGACCGTCGACGTCGACGCCGTCGGGGACGTAGCAGAAGGTGCCGGCGGTCCACGCCGCGTGGGCCAGGGCCCAGATCTTGGCGTGCGACGGCAGCGTCGCCTCGTGCAGCAGGTGCTCGCGCAGCAGCTCGGCATGCTCGACCGCGGCGGTCGCGAGGTCGGTGAAGATGACGCCGCGCTCGGCGAGTTGCGCGTCGAGGCCCTCGCGCTCGACAATCACGTCGGATGCCGCGAGCAGCTCCGCGTCACGCGGCAGCGTCTCGAGCGAGGTCCGGCGCCACTCCTCCTCCTGGCCGGTGGGCCAGTCGACGGCGTCGGCGCGCGCCATCCAGTCGAGGCGCAGGTCGCGCAGCCAGTCGGGCTCGCCACCTGCCTCGCTGATCTTCGTCACGGCGGCCGCGTCGATCGCGGCCGCATCCACCATCGGTCCGGTCGTGGCCTGGGTCACCCGACCGCGCCTTCCATGGAAAGCTGGATGAGGCGGTTCATCTCGACCGCGTACTCCATCGGCAGCTCCTTGACGATCGGCTCGATGAAGCCGTTGACGATCATGGCGCTCGCCTCGGCCTCGTTCATGCCGCGGCTCATCAGGTAGAAGAGCTGCTCGGAGCCGACCTTGGAGACCGTCGCCTCGTGGCCGATGGTGACCTCGTCCTCGTCGATCTCCATGTACGGGTACGTATCACTGCGCGCCTCGTCGGAGAGGAGCAGCGCATCGCAGCGCACGGTCGACTTGGAGAGCTTGCAGCCGGGGTAGACCTTGACCAGGCCGCGGTAGCTGGTGCGTCCGGTGCCCTGGCTGATCGACTTGCTGGTGATGAGGCTCGTGGTGTTCGGCGCGGCGTGGATGACCTTGCCGCCCGCATCCTGGTGCTGCCCATCGGCCGCGAAGGCGATCGAGAGGACCTCGCCGTGGGCGCGCTCGCCCATCAGGTAGATGCTCGGGTACTTCATCGTCAGCTTGGAGCCCAGGTTGCAGTCGACCCACTCCATCACCCCGTCCTCTTCGACGGTGGTGCGCTTGGTGACGAGGTTGTAGACGTTGTCCGACCAGTTCTGGATCGTCGTGTAGCGCACCCGCGCGCCCTTCTTGACGATGATCTCGACCACGGCCGAGTGGAGGCTGGCGGTCGAGTAGGTCGGCGCCGTGCAGCCCTCGACGTAGTGCACGCTGCTGCCCTCGTCGGCGATGATCAGCGTCCGCTCGAACTGGCCCATGTTCTCGGTGTTGATGCGGAAGTAGGCCTGCAGCGGCAGCTCGACGTGCACGCCCTTGGGGACGTAGATGAAGCTGCCCCCCGACCAGACCGCGGTGTTCAGCGCGGCGAGCTTGTTGTCGTTCGCCGGGATGACCGTGCCGAAGTACTTGCGGAACAGCTCGGGATGCTCCTTGAGCGCCTGATCGGTGCCCATGAAGATGACGCCCTGCGCCTCGAGCTCGGACTTGATGTTGTGGTAGATGACTTCTGAGTCGTACTGGCCGCCAACGCCGGCGAGGTACTTCTTCTCCGCCTCGGGGATGCCGAGCTTGTCGTAGGTGCGGCGGATGTAATCCGGCACGTCATCCCAGCTCTGCACCGCCTTGTCGGTCGGCGCGATGTAGTAGTAGATGTCCTGGAAGTCGATCCCAGACAGATCGGCTCCCCACTGCGGCACCGGACGCGCCTCGAAATGGCGATACGCCTTGAGGCGCATGTTCAGCATCCACTCGGGCTCATCCTTGAAGCGGCTGATCCCCTCCACGACCTCGCGGGACAGCCCCTTGCGGGCAATATTGATCGGCTTGGCGTCGGCATCGTGCCAGCCATAGGCATACTGGTCGGGGATCTGGGTGAGCGCCGGGTTCGGAAGGGCCATCGTTCCTCGATTCGCGCGGGTTGGATTCGCGACGCAGCGAATCCCGACTGAATTGGTCGGTGTTGGCACACATCATCGCCCAACACCCCGTTTTGGTCAACTGTCGAGACTGGCGCGAGGGAGCTCCCGAGCGCCAGCCGTCCCGCACCGCGTGGCGCTCCTTCCTCACCCCTCGCTTCGAGCGCGGCTAGATGCTCCGCGTCCCGTTGCTTGTCACCCGGTGACCGAAACAGCGGGTGAGACAAGGGATCGGGTCAAATTCCGGGGGCCCAGCAGCGGAACGTGTCACCCCGTGACCGAGCGGCAGGTGAGCTCAGCCCCGAGCGCTGTTTCGGTCACGGGGTGCCAGAGCCGAGCCCCGCAGGGCCGAGCAACAGCGACCAACGGCTACCGCGACAGGAGACCCCGCAGCTCGTCGAGCGATCCACCGCGCTCGAGGAGGGAGCGCAGGGCGTCGACGTCGGCCCAGCCGCCGATGCTGGCGACCTGGCGCGGTCGTCCATCCGACAGCAGCACGCTGCCGAACTGGTCGCTCGACGCCTCGCCCAGGACCACTTCGTCATCGAACGTGGCTGCTACCCCGATGATGTCGACAGCAATGCCGGCCACCTCGCTGAACACCCACGGCGCACGCACCGCCGGGATCGGCTCGTCCAGCATGGAACGAGCAACGCGCTCCCCTGCCTCCCGAGCGGCGTGCCAGTGCTCGACCCGCAGGCCGTCGACGCGGGCCACGTCACCTGCGGCCCAAACGCCGGCCAGCGATGTGCGTCCGGCGGCGTCGGTGAGGACGCCGTCATCGGCCGCCACCCCGGCAGCCACGGCAAGCTCGACGCGGGGTGCCACGCCGACGCCGGCCACGGCGAAGTCCGCATCCAGTGCGCGATCGTCCCCGAGCGTCACGCCCGCTGCAGAGACCGATGCCGCCGCCGTCGCCAGTCGCACATCCACGCCCGCCTCGGTGAGCCGCGTTCGCGCCCACTCGCTCAGCGCCTCCCCCATCGCGCCGCTCCACAGCGACGGCGACAACTCGAGCAGCACGGCGGCCACCCCGCGTGCGGCGAGCGCGGATGCGACCTCGACTCCGATGAACCCGCCGCCGATCACGACGGCGCGCGCGCCGGCCACCGCCGCCGAACGAAGCAGCAGCGCGTCCTCGACGGTGCGCAGCAGCATCGCGTCCGCCGCTCCCGGAATCGGCGGGCGCAGCGGCGTCGCGCCGGTGGCGAGGAGGCATCGGTCCCAGGTCAGCGAGGTGCCGTCGTCGAGCGATGCGACATGGTCGCCCAGGGCCGTGACAGCGACACCGCAGCGCATCCCCAACGCGTGGCGCTCGTACCAGGCGGTGGGTTCGGCGGCGAGCAGCTCGATCGGGGCATCGTCGCGCAGCACCTCCTTGGAGAGCGGCGGTCGGTTGTAGGGCAGCGAGGGCTCCTCGCCCACGAGCAGGATCGAGCCCGCCCACTTCCCGCGCCGGAGCGTGCGCGCGCAGCGCGCGGCGGCCACGCCACCGCCGACGATCAGCAGATCAACGTGTTGCGGCTGCGTCATCGGCCTCTTGAAGGTCGTCACGCAGGTCCGCGTGCTCGGCGTGGTGCCCCGGATACGCTTCGTGCGAAGCGAGGAACGGGATGAAGGTCACGTCGCGCGGCAGGTCGACGTTGATGCGAATCGCCGTGCGCCCGTGGCCCAGGAATTCGGCGTACGCGCCCCACGGCCGGTCATGCGCCTCCTCCCAGTCGATGCCCTCGTCGTCGGACAGCTCGAAGTCGCGCCGCGTCAGCTCGGCGAAGCGGGCCGCGGATCGCTGCAGGGCGTCCAGGTTCCGATCGGGAGGCACGTTCAGGCGTTCACGGAACCCAGCCAGCCGCTCGGCCAGGCTGCCACGGCCCGGAAGCGCGTCGTCGAGCCGCCCGCGGATTGCGACGAGCTCGGCCTGCGTGTACTCCACCACGCGAATCCCGAGCAGCTCCTCGACGAGCTCCACGTACGGCGGCTCGTCGCCCGCTGCGGCGCGGGCCTGGACCGCCATCGAACGCAGCTGACCGTCGAACCAGAGGCGTCGCCGGCGGCTGGCCGGGTCGTCGCCGGGGAGCGCGGCGGCGTCGCCACGCAACGTCTCGGCCTCCGCCGCCAGGACGAGCGGCTCGGGCGGGGGGCCGGTATCGGCCTCTGCGCGCAGCTCGGCAGGTCCGACGTAGCTGTCGACGAATCCCGCCACGATCCGCTCGAGCCGCAGCCCGAGCACGACGTAGCGGCGTGCGATCTCATCCATGCACCACCGATCGTACCCGTCCCGCTACGATGCGGCCTCATGCCTGTCCGGATTCGCCTCGCGACGCCCACCGACCTGCCGCGCATCGCCGAGCTGCGCCAGCAGGTCGGCTGGGGCGTTCGGCCCTGGGCGCTGGATGCGATCGGGCCGCCCGCCGGCGCCATCTGGGTCGCGATCGATCCGCACGCCACTGCCCCGGCCGACATCGTGGGGTGCGGCTCGGGCATCGTGCACGGCAGGCTCGGCATCGTGGGCAACATGATCGTCGCGGAGTCGCACCGTCGACGCGGCATCGGGGGGCAGGTCCTGCGCGCGGTGCTGGACTTCCTGCAGCCGCGCTGCGACACGATCGAACTCAACGCGACGCCCAGCGGCCGGCCGCTCTACGAGCGATTCGGCTTCGAGCCGATCGCCGGATACCTTGCGACGAACCTGTCGTCGGAGCTCGGAGCCGTCAGCTCAAGCCTCTCCGTCAGCCATGCGACCGATGCGGCGGCGCTCGCCGCCTGGGACGCGGAGCGCTTCGGCGGCAACCGGCTGCGCATCCTGGCTGCGGCGATCGAGGATCCCGAGCGCCACGTGCTCACCGCACGAGGCGACGAGCTCGCGGGCTACGCCGTGGCTCGGCCGACCGAGGCCGGCATCGGTCCGTTCGTGGCCGACAGCACAGAAGCGGCGCGGACGCTCCTCGCCGCCGCCGGCGAGGCAGCGCCATCGATTCGCGAGTGGCGGATCGTGGTTCCCGGCGACAACCGCGTCGCGACGGCCTGGCTGGGTGCAAGCGGCGTCGAGCTCGAGCCGCACGGGACGCAGATGCGCCTCGGGCACCCGCCGCGACGTCGGTCAGACGCGATCTGGGGTGTCGGCGCCGGAGCCGTCGGCTGACACGCGGCGCGTTGACATCGGTCCATGCGCCCGATACGGTGCCGCCACACCACCCCGGTTGATCACATGGAAGGGAGCGCACCAATGACGACTGTCGCATTCGCGAGCGCCCCTTCGCGCGAGGCTCACCGCTGACCTCACGCCGCTCCCGGGCGCTCTCCACCGTTTCAGCATCCCCTACAGCCGCGCAGGTCGCGGCCCCCGTTGGAGAGACACGCTTGCTTACCGGTACCGTGCTGCGCGCGCGCAGCGGGTTCTATTCCGTCCAGACCGATGAAGGCCTCGTCGAGGCCAGGCTCCGCGGCCGGCTCAAGAAGGAGCGCCAGGCGAGCGACCTCGCCGTCATCGGCGATACCGTCACCGTCGCCGCAGCGACCGATGGCACCGGCACGATCGAGTCGGTCGCCGAGCGGCACACGAAGTTCAGCCGCCGTCAGCCGGGTCCGCGCGGCACGTGGCGCGAGGACATCATGGTCGCCAATCTCGACCAGGTCCTCGTCTTCTTCGCGTGTGCCGACCCGCCGCCGCACGTGCGCATGATCGACCGATTCCTCGTCGTCGCCGAGCTCAACGAGATCGAGGCGGTCGTCGTCGCCAACAAGGTCGACCTCGTCGGCATCGATGCCGCACGCGCGCTCTTCGGCCTCTACGAACGGATCGGCTACCCGGTCGAGTACGTCTCGGCTCGCTCGGGGCTCGGCATCGACGCGCTGCACGAGCGGCTTGCCGGACGTATCAGCATCGTCACCGGCCCATCGGGAGTCGGCAAGTCGACGCTGCTCAACGCGGTACAGCCGGGTCTCCAGCTCGCCACCGGCGATGTCTCCGAGGCGCTGCGCAAGGGCAAGCACACGACGACCGCCGCCGAGCTGCTCGCCGTCGACGCCGAGCGCGGCGGCTGGGTCGCCGACACTCCCGGCATCCGCGAGCTCGGCCTGTGGTCGGTGCCACCCGACGAGCTGGCCTGGGGCTTCCGAGAGTTCCGGCCCCTCCTGGGTGGCTGCGGCTTCAACAACTGCCGCCACGTCGGTGAGCCACGCTGCGCGATCCGCGCGGCGGTCGAGGTCGGCGACATCGCGCCGGAGCGATACGACTCATACCGGCGGATGCTGCTCGGCGACGAGGCGCCGACGGGGTGACACTCGGCGGCGCAAAGTTGAAGGCCGGCCACGCGGCCGGCCTTCGTGGTCTCTCCAGCACCAGCTAGAGGATGCCGCGCGCATCAAAAGCATCCGTCACCGAAGCGGCCGCAGACCGGCCGTAGAGCTGCCGCGCCGCCGCGACGGTTCGTGTCGCCAGGTCGGTCATCGTCGTCCCGGTCCATCCGAACTGGGCATTGAGAATGATTGTGTCGGCCACGGCCCCGCCGAGCGCCTGGTGGATGTCGTACAGCGCATGCGACCAGATGCGGCCGTCGGCGTGCACCTCGCCGAGCAGGTCATCGGGATAGGTCAGGTCACTGTCGATGCGACGCAGGCAGATGCCGTTGGCCGGGGTGCTGTCGTACGAGGTCGCATCCCATTCGGCGATACATGCTGGATCGGGCTGCTCGCCGGAGACCCACTCCGAGACCGTGAACGCCCAGTAATCGCCGAAACCCTCGCTGATGGAGCCTGCCTCCAGCGAGCTGAACCACGTCGCACTCTGGCTGAAGTGGATCTGGTGCCCGTACTCGTGGAGGATCACCTCGCCATCCTCGGCGTCGTCGACGCCGCCCTTGCCGAAGCGCATCTCGTCCTTCGGGTGCGTGGTCGCGAAGCTGTTGTCAACGCCCCACTGATTGATGCGGATCGCCTGCGGCTCGTCGTTGATGCCCGGATACCTCGAGCCGAAACCGAGCGACTGCAGGTACAGCTGGGCCTGCGTCACCCAGTAGTAGCCCATGACCTGCTCGAAACGATCGTCGTTGCGTCCGTAGATGAACTCGCCGCTCGTCGAGTACGCCGGGTCACCGGTCTCGCTGACCACGCATGCATAGTCGCCGCACAGATAGCCGCTCCCGTCAAGGTTCGTGAGCTTCACGGTGCGGTACTGCGCGACCAGGTCGGCGTACTCGGCGTCCTTCCGATCGGTCAGCAGCGGCGAGCCGCCCGTGGCAACCGGATTCGGCAGAAAGACCTGCCCGGTGGCGGTCGAGCCTGAGCCCGCGGGTTGCTTGGCGAGCGCGGCCGCCGGCAGTGCCAGTCCCAGGAGCAACGCCAGTGCGATGCCACTCCATCGTGGTCGACCCATCAGACCCTCCTCGTCATATCCAGACAGGCGCCGTCGCGCGGCGGACCGGCAACGTACGCCGCGCCGGTGCCCCCGTCAACGACCGGCCGCGGTTGGGAGCCGTCCTGCGGACGAATGCTCCCTGGCGCGTGTCAGCCGGGAGTTCGGCTGTGGCGGGGCCTGTCGGAGCCCGGTTTCGTGCTCAGCGCCGCCGCGGAGTCGTGGTGAAACCGCCCGGTTGCCGACTCAGACGCGTGGCTCGCGCGTATGACCAGACGGTCCACGCGGGCGCGACTGGTCACGAGCTCACCTTGCCCATCGCCGGAGTGACACTCGATCGTCGCGGCGCTATCATCCGGCCACTCGGCTGGCGGGAGTAACTCAGTTGGCAGAGTGTCTGCTTCCCAAGCAGAATGTCGCGGGTTCGAATCCCGTCTCCCGCTCTCTCAACCCACTCATGGCTCCATTCCGCACCGATTCGTGCGGAATTTTCTGTTTCTTGGCCCCTTGACAGCCCTGCGCTCCTCCCGAGGTTCGCTCGGCCTGAAGGGCTTGGACATTCTGCGCAGACACTCGCCCGCAGCGCCGGACATTCTGCCAGCAGATCCGGACCCCGACGGCTAGGGCGCCGATCGCCACACAGTCGGGAGCACTCTCCGGCCGATCGCGCCACCGGAGAGCGATGCCATGGCCATGCCGCGGCCTGACGAGAGCGCGACCTATCAAGCCGGGCATGCGGCTGCCTACCGGCCCGAGGCCGACCTGGCCGACCTCTTCGAGGAGTTCATCGAGGATTCGGTGTCCTTCATCAACCAGCGCAGCGAGGCCAACTACCGGCGCGCGTTTGCGCAGTTCGTGGCCTGGCTGGCGAGCAGCGACCTGCCGCTGACGGCCGATGCGCTGGATCGCCGGACCCTGAGCCGCTATATCCACTACCTCGAGCGGCGACCCAACCTGAAGCCGGGCCGACTGGGACGAACGGGGCTGTCCAAGCACAGCATCCACACCTATCTGCGCCCGATCCGTACGTTCGCGCGCTACCTCGTTGCTGATGGTCGACTGCCGCGCGATCCGCTGTGGGGCGCCCGTAGTCCGCTGCCCCACCCCGGCAAGCGCATCGCCAAGCCGGCCACCGGCGCGGACGTCGCCATCCTCGACGCCGGCACCCAGGGCGCCGATCCACTCGCGCTGCGCGACCGAGTGCTCTTCCTGCTCGGGCTCGACGATGGGCCGCGAACTGGGGAGCTGTGCCGTCTGCTGGTCGGGCACCTGCACCTCGACGAGGCCTACAACGAGGTCCACGAGGGCAAGGGCGACAGCAGCCGGCTGGTACCCATCTGCGCTTGAGCCGCCCGAAGCTGACCGGGATCGCTGCCGAGCAGGTGCGCCCCGGTGACGTGCTGATCGTCGGCAAGCTCGGAAAGCCGATGTCGCCCAACGGCATCTACCAGGCCATCGACCGAGCGTACCAGCGAGGTGGCGGCGACGGGCCGATGGGCCTGCACCGGCTGCGTCATCTGTTTGCCAGCCACAGCCAGGAACAGGGTGCCGACGCCCGCGCCTCGCAGGACATCCTCGGCCACGAAGATGGCGAGACGACCCGCGGCTACGCCGGAGTGACCAGTCTGCAACGAAAGCGGGCCGTGCATGCGACCATCACGCCGATTCGCGCCTATTTGCCAAAGCGCCGTCGGCGCTGATCTTCACAGCACCGACCAGAGTTGGACGTGCCCAAGGGGACGCCGGTCTTCGTGTGGGCCTGAGCATTCCAACCTTCGACTCTTGATCCGAAGTCAGCTGGACAATCCCGGGCCGGAGCATCGCACCCCTTGGTTTCGTGCTCAGCTACCCTCCCAAGTACCCAAAGTGCACGGACATTAGAAGGTGAACCGCCTCCGCCCTGTCTATGCCGCAGCGCCCTTGATCTCACGCGGCCGCCACGATGGAGGCGCCACTGAGGCACGGGGCTTGACAATTTGGTTGCACCGCGCAGCGTCACATGCATGCAAGACCCCTAAGCGATCCCGCTTCTTGAGTCATCTATGTTGACAAATACGTCTTGAGGTGTAGCGTGAATCGATCGACGACCCCAAGCCGGTACGCGAGGCTGGCAATCAAGGTTCGAGGTTATTCATGGCACGTCGAGCAGCTGGGAACGTTCCCAACTCCGTGCAGCATTTCTGGCAGTCCTCGTCGTCGGCACTTCTCTGTCGCTCGCTCCCCCGGTAAGCGCCACCAACTTCTCGGGAGCAACGGGGCTCACAGGTTGCAATGACAACAATAAGGCGGATAGCGCTGCGCATGGGTTTGTCTATGTGAGTATGTCCCCAAGGAATGCGTCGGCGACGGGCTGGGCGAGGACGTACGTTCTGGACCCCACCGACGTCAATACTTACAGTGATTCCCTCACGTCCACGACCGACGTGGTGGTGCACGACGGCTACTACAGCACCTTGTGTGGCTTCACCTGGTTCAATCCCTCGTCATCGCCAAGTGGCGTCGTTGGGTTGGCGGATTGTGATTCTCTCTCCGGTAGTGCTTGTGAGCAATTCCGCGTCTACCACAACCAGCACTTTACGGACATCGCGAACCTCAGCGATGTACGAGGCCTGGCCACACACGAGGCTGGCCACACTCTCGGACTGCTGCATCGCACGGGTACCACAGCAATGCAAACTGGATATCCGAAGCCCTGCCTTTGTTTCGATCCTAACCACGAGGTCGTCCTGCATCTCAATCCCAACTATTGAGATAGAGGAACGATCATGAAACCGAAGTTCGTAGTGGGCGCGCTGGGCGTCGCGTCCGCGGGTGTCGTTGTCGGCACTCTGCTGATGGCGAATGTCCCCGCGCCTGCCACAGCGGATGATGCCCCGGCGCACGTGGACGATGTCGCGCTCGACGTGGACAATGCCGCGCGCGCCTACGCCGTCGATCATCTGAGTGCGCGATACATGTCGATGGACGCTATCTGGTTGGATGACCAACTGCGGGAAGCGCTGCCGAATGTGGAGTTCTCCATTGACGGATCGGCTGCTCAGCCCGCCTATGGAGGCGTGGTCGAAGGGCAGGTGACAGCTGTCGCCGAAGGTGCCAGCTACCGCGACGAAGTTGGCCCCGATGGCGCGCGGTCGGCGCAACTACCCTTTGATTCACCGGACGCAACCTGGCGCATGATCGTGTTGACGATCGACGTAGAGAACGACTTCGACCCGACGACAGAGGCGCCCGAGACTGTTCGACTTGGGGTGACGTTCGATGGCGGTGCGGATGCCAAGAGCATGCTCAGCGCTTTCGAGGGACAGCACGTGCTGGCGGTATTGGACAGACCAGGCGCATTCTCAGCCGATCAGACGGTCCGAACGGCCGCGCGCTCCGGCGCTTTGCTGGGATTCGTTGCTGAGGACGGCAGCATCTCGATGCCGCTTCTCGGCGAAGACGAGCGCGATTACCTCAATGTCCTCACGACCATCAACGCGCTCATCGCCGAGTCCGAGAAACCGAAGTCGATCATCAATGTGACTTTCGACAGAGGCTACCAGCGAGGCGGCTAACTGACCCGGTGGCTCAACCTTACGCTCGAGCCCGAGCACTATCGTCTCGGCACGCGCGTCAGTGGCCTTCACCGACATTACAGACTCAAATCGCAGACAGGCAGCGGCCGCAGCCGCGGCTGCACAGTGGCAGCCCCTTGTCCGTAGGGCCACTGGTCCGTGCTCGGCCATTTTCGGCGCTAGTTCTCGTCTTGAAGTGGGGCGACTTGCGGCAGCCCCACTGCCTGCGAGTCCGACGCGTGAGCCCGACATCTGGCTGCTCTCTGCGTGCGTATGCGGCACAGCCTCGCCGAGCGGGGCCGTGAAACCAACCGACATGACTCCCACACTTCCCCCACACTTCGACGCTCCAACACGATGCGGGGTGGATACGATGCCCAGCGACGGACGCGGAGGGCAGCGGCGACTTCGGGGAACAACTCCGCCAGTACCGCGCCCGACTGACCGCGAAGGGATCGGCGCTCTTGTACGGGCGAGCGCCACCGCCCCTATCCCCAAACGGTGCGCGCCCTCCTGCAAGCGGTGAAGGAGCAGAAGGCCGAGGTGCAGGGCATCGGCTGGTACGCCGTGATCACAGACAGTGAGGGCAACGAGTTCGGGCTCTGGCAGCGCGCCGCCGATCGGCCGTGACGCTGCCCGTCGCCTACGAGGACGAGCGGCTCCTCGCGGTGAACAAGCCGTCGGGCCGGCTATCTGTCGGTCCGACCGACCCGGCTGACCTGTCGGTGCAGGCAGAGGCGTCACTGCAGGTCGGCCAGGACCTGTTCATCGTGCATCGTCTCGACCGGGGCACGAGCGGCATCATCCTGTTCGCGAAGGACGCCGAGACCCACCGGCGTCTCTCGTCGCTGTTCGAGAGCCGCGAGGTCCAGAAGGTCTACCTGGCGCTCGTGCTCGGCCACGTCGATCCACGCAGCGGCGAGATCGTGCATCCGCTCCGCGCCTTTGGCTCGGGGCGGATGGGCGTCGATCCCCGCGGCAGGCCTTCGACCACTCGCTACGACATGGTCGAGCGGCTGCCAGCCACCGATCTGGTCGAGGTGCGTCCGCTCACCGGCCGCCGTCACCAGATCCGCGTGCACCTCTATCAGATCGGCCATCCGGTGCTGGGCGACGCGCGATACGGCGACGCCCGTCCTGTCGGGGGTGCGGAGCGCCTCATGCTCCACGCGCAGCATCTGACCTTTCCGGACGCCGATGGCGAACCGGTCACCCTCCGCGCCGAGCCGCCCGAGGACTTCCTGGCCGGGCTTCGGGCAGCACGGGGACGCTGACCCCGCTCGAGCCTCGCCTCTCAGTTCTCCAGGCTTGCCTCGACCGACAGCTTCACGTTGCCTGCAAGCGCCCGCGAAATTGGGCAGCCGTCCCGGGCCGTCTCCGCCGCCTGGGTGAAGGTGGCCGGATCGATCTCCGGCACGCGGCCGTGGACCGTGAGCGCCGAGGAAACGACCGTCCAGGCGTCGCCGACTTTGTCGAACGTGACGTCGGCGATAACGTCCAGGTGCTCGGGCGGCGTGCCAGCTCCAGCGAGCCCGCCGGAGAGCGCCATCGCGTAGCACGAGGCGTGCGCCGCGGCGAGAAGCTCTTCGGGCGAGGTCCGATCCTCCGGCGTCTCGGTGCGTGACGCCCACGAGACCGGGAGGAGGCTGAAGACGCCCGACGAGATGCCCGAGGTCTTGCCGCTGCCGCTCGCCAGATCGCCGTCCCAGGACACGCTGGCGCGTCGTGTTGCTGCCATTGTTTCGTGAACCTCCAGTGCTCGCTGTGTATCGTGGCCGTCATGGCCGCCGATCCAACCCCGCAAGTGCCGCGCCCCGTCCCGCTGATTCGCGGTGAGTGCGTCTTCCTGCGCCCCGCGGAGCGCGACGATCTTCCGCGTTTCGTCCGCTGGCTGAACGACGCCGAGAACGCGCAGTACCTCACCATTCGGTCGCCGCTCTCGCTGCCGATGGAGGAGAAGTGGTTCGAGACGATGCTGGCGGCGCAGGGCAAGAGCGACTACCACTTCGTCATCTGCCGCCTGGAAGATGAAGCGCCCATCGGCACCATCGGGCTGCATGGCATCAGCTGGGACAACGGCAACGCCGCTGTCGGCATCGCCATCGGTGAGAAGGCATTCCAGGGGCGCGGGCTCGGGACCGATGCCATGAACGCGATCGTCGACTTCGCCTTTGGCGAGCTGCGCTTCGAGCGCCTGGAGCTCGACGTCTACGCCTTCAATGCACGCGCCGAGCGCTCGTACCAGAAAGCGGGCTTCACGCGCGAAGGCACGATGCGCGAGGCCCACGTGCACCACGGGCAGCACGTCGACGTGCATCGCATGAGCATCCTGCGCGAGGAGTGGGATGCGCTGCCGCGTCGCCGCGGCTGGGAGCTCCCGAGCGGCGGCTGATGGGCTGACCGTCGGGGGGATGGGCAGGTACGATGCCAGCGTGTTCGAGCTGCGCCGCGACCCAATCACCGGCTGGTGGGCCGCCATCGTGACCGATCGCACCTTCGAGCACGCCTCGTTCGCGATGCGGGCGAGCCCCGTCGAGGGCACGCATTGTCGCCATTGCGACGAGGCACCCGAGACCGATGACGGCGCGGTGCGCCGCATTGCGCTGCGCTCGCACGCGTTTCATCGTATCGACTCCGGGAAGGAGAGCGCCGCGCAACTGTCCATCTCCGAGGTCGAGGCCTCGGAGGGCTCGTGGCAGATCCTCGTCGGGCCGCGCGGCCACCACGAGCGCCTGGCGGACGCCGATCCGGCCCTGGTCGGGCGGCTGCTGACCGCGCTGCGCGACTCGATGCGCGACGCCGGTCGCGACGCCAGGCCGCCGAATCGACCGATCTACGTGCAGGCGGTGCAGAGCTACGGCATGCAGGCCGGCTCGCGATCGCAGCACCTCAACATGGAGTTCTATGCGATCCCGCAGGTTCCACACTGGGTCGCGGAGGAGATCGGTGGCGGCGCACGCTACGCGATCAAGGCCCGCAGCTGTGTCTGGTGTGGCCTCGCCGCGGCAGAGGAGCAGAACGAGGAGCGCCTGGTCCTCGCGAACGAGCACCACGTCGTCTTCGCGCCGGCGGCCAGCCGCTCGCCCTTCGAGATGATGATCGTGCCTCGCCTGCACAGCGCCGATTTCACCGCGACCGACGATGCCGGCATCGTGGCCCTCGCAGCCACACTGCGCCAGACGCTGGGTGCGCTCGGCGCGCTCGGCGATCCCGCGTACAACCTCTTCCTGCATACCTCGCCGGCCGGCGAGCGCCTCGACAGCACGTACCACTGGCACTGGGAGCTGCACCCACGGTTGCGCGTCATCGCCGGCTTGGAGCGCGCCACGGCGCTGGCCGTGAACCCCGCCGCGCCGGAGTACGCGGCAGAGGTCTTGCGAAGCCGAGCCGCCGGTAGATCCGAGCCGGGTGCGCCGTGACGCCTGTAACAGCGCGCGACGCTCATTCGTTCTGTCACCTCGGGGAGGAGTTGGTGATTCGGAGGTTGAGGTGTTGTCGATGGCCCTCGGGCCGCTGCGGGCGGATGCAACTGTGACGCCGTCACGTTCCGTCCCCTCTCGCGAAGCCGCCTTCAACCATCTGTTCGAGGACTTCGCGGACCCGATCTTCAACTATGTGCTGCGCATGGTGGGCGATCGCGACCGCGCCGCCGACATCGTGCAGGACACCTTCATCAAGGCCTACCGCAAGCTGGACACCCTGACCGATGACGCCTCGGTCCGAGCATGGATCTACCGCATCGCCACCAACACCGCCATCGACGAGATGCGTCGCCGGCGCTTCGTCGTGCGTCCGCAGAACGACGACGATGATCGACCTGCCTACGACGTCCCCGATCGCCGCGCCGATCCCGAGGCACAGGTCATGAATGCCACCCTGGATGAGCGCATCCAGCGCGCGCTGCTCCGGCTGCGGCCCAATCACCGCCAATGCCTGGTCCTCTCCGACCTGGAGGACATGAGCGCGCACCAGATCGGCGAGGTCATGGACATGAGCTACGGCGCCGTGCGCACCCTCCTGTGCCGCGCCCGCGGCGAGATGCGCAAGGCGCTCGCCGCCGAAGGACTTTCGCGATGAACAGCGGCCTGCACCCTGAAGAGCTGATCAGCGCGTCGGTCACCGGCGACCTGACCGATGTCGAGCGCATCGAGCTGGACCGGCACCTGGCGAACTGCGCGCGTTGCCGAGAGCAGCTCGCCGCGATGACGGCGGATCGCCAGCTCCTGGCCGGCTTGCGGCGCGAGTCGGCGCCGCGCGACCTCGGGGCGCGGGTGCGCACCGGCGTGCCGTCCAGCCGCGCCGCACGACCCGGCTGGTGGCGCCCGTCGAGCCTGCTCGCCGGCGCGCTCAGCATCGTGGCCGTCGGGGCGCTCGGTGGCATCGCCGTCGCGAGCGGATGGTTCGCGCCGCCGCAGGTCGCCACCACGCCGTCCGCGACGCCAAGCGTCCAGGCCACCGCCACCGTCGCGCCCTCGGGCAGTGGCGCGGCAAGCGCCACGCCGAGCTTGTCGCCTTCGCCTTCGGCTTCGCCCGCGCCGCTGGCCGGGACGATCGGCCATGGCTACATCAACTACCTCGAGATGTCCGGGCAGCCGGGCAGCCTGGTGACCGAGTTGGGCACGTACGACGCGGAGCGCGAGCTGTCGCAGACACAGGCCGCCGATTTCGGCGATGCCAGTGGCCCACCGGTGGTCATCTCGCTCAGCCCGGACTACCGATGGATCGTGTACCAGACCCAGGTCGGCCAGAAGGGCACCAACGCGGTGTGGGCCTACAACCTTGGGGCGGCCAAGACGATCGAGCTCGGTGAGACCGAGGGATCGGCCTTCGGACGTCGCATGAGCTGGTCGAGCGACGGCCGTTTCCTTGCCTTCACCCTGGTCGACGTGGAGAACGCCGACGGACCGGACGCGGCGATCTTCGACACAGACTCCGAGGAGGTCCGGGTGCTGACCGAATCAGACGACATCTACGCCGGCAGCTTCGACGGCGAGCGCCTCTGGATCAGCCGCGCCGCGGCGTCACCGACGAGCTACCTCGTGCCGCTCGACGCTGACCTGGGCGATCTCGATGCGGCGGCCATCGCCAGCGCCCCCGACGTCTTCCTGCCCCTCATCTCGCCGAATGGCGAGCGGGTCATCAGCTGGAGCGGCGGGATGCAGCCCGCCGAACCAGGCTGGCGCATCGCGACTGCGGGCATGCTGTACGTCGCCACCTACAGCGGCACGATCGATCTGGGCGCGGCTCGACCGGTCTTCGCGGACCTCGAACCGCTGGACCAGGACGCGCTCGTGTCGGCGAACGTCAGCTGGTCGTTCGATTCGGACTGGTTCGCCGTCTGGAACGCGACGTGGGAGGGCCAGCCTCATGGCACCGACGAGCGGCCCTACCCAGCGCCCGATCGTGTCTACGTCGCACAGGCCAGCGATCAGCAGCTCATCGCCGAGGGCAGCGCGGTCGGGCCGACCGGCGCCATCGTCGACGTCACGTACGTGGACCTGCGCGAGAGCCCCTTCAACAGCGATCTGCCGACCATCGCGGTCACGGTCCAGCTCGACGCGGGCAGCGAGGGCGGGCAGTCCGCAGCGACTGCCAAGGTGCACCTGGCTCCGGCCGGCGGCACCGATGCGGTCCTGCCGGAGATCGGCGATGGCACCACCTGGGCCGGCCCGGTCTTCTACGTGCCGCAGGGCGACGAATAGCCGAGGCCATCGGTCGCCTATACTCATCGGCGATCCCTTTAACGCGGTCCTGCGAGGCCGCCAAGGAGCCTGCATGAGCCGCCCCTTTCCGAGATATGAGCACGCCATCGGTCCTGGCCCGATGGCGTCGTGCCGTCCGGACCGATGCTGACCGTCGACCGGCGCGTCCTGGAGCCTGAGGAGATCCGCCGTGCGCTGACGCGCGTCGCGCACGAGATCGTCGAGCGCAACGGCGGGACCGATGACATCGTCCTGGTCGGGATCCGCAGCCGCGGCGTGCCGCTGGCGCGGCGGCTCGCAGACCTCATCGAGGAGCACGAGGGCGACGGCCTGCCGGTCGGCTCGCTCGACATCACCTTCTACCGCGACGACCTGACCAAACTGGCTCACGCACCGATCGTCAAGCGCAGCGAGATCGGCACGGTGGTGAACGGCAAGACGGTGGTGCTGGTGGACGACGTGCTCTACACCGGACGCACGGTGCGCGCCGCGCTCGACGCGTTGACCGACCACGGCCGCCCGCGCGCCGTTCGGCTGGCGGTGCTGGTCGACCGTGGCCATCGCGAGCTGCCGATCCGCGCCGACCATGTCGGGAAGAACCTGCCAACGAGCCGTGGCGAGGTCGTCCACGTGCGGCTGACCGAGATCGACGGGACCGACGAGGTCGTGATCGGGCACGGCGACGAAGCGCTCGACCTGCCATGACCCTGGCCGCGATCGCTCCGCCACCCGCAGCGACGCGCCGTCACCTCCTTGACGTCGACGGGCTGTCGCGCGCCGAGCTCGAGGCGCACCTCGATCTCGCCGCCGAGCTGCGCGAGCGGCGCGCGCGCGGCGAGCGGCTCGGCGGCCTGGCCGGCCAGGCGGTGGGCATGGCCTTCCTGGAGCCGTCGACGCGAACGCGGGTCAGCTTCGAGCTGGCGGCGCGGGCGCTGGGCGCCGACGTCATCGACCTGTCGGCGTCGGGCAGCAGCGTGGCCAAGGGCGAGTCGCTGGTCGACACGCTGCGCACGCTCGAGCGCACCGGGATCGAGACCGTCGTCCTACGGCACGCATCGTCCGGCGCGCCCTATCTCGCGGCGCGGACGACCGGTCTGCGCATCGTGAATGCCGGTGATGGCACGCACGCACACCCCACGCAGGCACTCCTGGACGTGCTGACCCTGCGCGACGTGCTGGGCGGACTTGAGGGCGCGCGGATCGCGATCGTCGGGGACCTGGTGCATTCCCGCGTCGCGCGCTCGGAGCTGCATGCGCTCGTGACGCTTGGCGCGCGGGTACGTGTCGGCGGCCCGCCGGCCATGGTCGCGGGCTTCGGGGCGTGGCCCGGGATCGAGGTCGCGCGGTCGCTCGAGGCGGCGCTCGAGGGCGCGGACGCGGTCATGACCCTGCGCATCCAGCTCGAGCGCGCGGCCGGTGGCGCCGTGCCGTCGCTGGCCGAGTACGCGCGCACGTGGGGCCTGACCACCGAGCGCATGGCCATGGCGCGGCGCGGGGCGCCGGTGCTGCACCCGGGGCCGACGAACGAGGGCGTGGAGATCAGCGCCGAGCTGGCCTCGAGCCCGCGCAGCCTCATCGGGCGCCAGGTCGAAAACGGCGTGGCGGCCAGGATGGCGGTGCTGGCGCTGCTGTCGGCATGACCGACGGCCTCGGACGCTTTGGATCGATCGCCGACGAGCCGGCGTCGCTGCTGCTGCGGGGCGCACGCGTCGTGGATCCGACAACCGGGCGCGACGAGGTCGGCGACGTGGCGATCGACGGCGGGGTCGTGGTCGCCGTGCTGCGCGACGGCGCGCGGATCATCGACGCGACCGGCTGGGTCGTGGCCCCGGCCTTCTGCGACCTGCACGCTCACCTGCGACAGCCGGGCGGCGAGGAGGCCGAGGACGTGGCCAGCGGCACCCGCGCGGCGGCGCACAGTGGCTACGCGACGGTGTGTGCCATGCCGAACACCGATCCGCCGCTGGACACGCCCGCACAGGTGGCCGCGGTACTGGCCGCGGGTGCCGGGGCAGCGAGCCGGGTCCGGGTCGTCGGCGCGGCGACGCGGGGTCGCTCCGGCGCGATGCTCGCCGACCTGGCGGCGCTGCACGATGCCGGCGTGGTGGCGGTCAGCGACGACGGCGCGGCAATCCGGAGCGCTCGCCTGGCGCGCAGCCTGCTCGCCTACCTTGCGCCGCTGGGGCTGGCGCTGTTCGAGCATGCCGAGGATGCGACGCTCGCCGCCGGGACGCTCCTGCGCGGCGGCCCCACCGCCACGCGGCTCGGGCTTCCGGCCTGGCCGGTGAGCGCCGAGGTGACGATCGTCGAACGCGACATCGCGCTGGCCGAAGAGACAGGCGCGCGGCTGCACCTCACGCACCTGTCCAGCGCCGCGGGGCTCGACGCCGTGCGACGCGCGAAGGAACGCGGGCTGCCGGTGACCTGCGACGTGACGCCGCATCACCTGGCGCTCGCCGACACGTGGGCCGCCGGTGAGCGTCGCTGGGCGTGGGAGCAGGACCCCGAGGCGACCGATGCCCCGCCGGTCGACGCAGAGCTGGCCTACGACGCGAACCTGCGCGTCAACCCACCGCTGGCCTCGGTGCGCGACGCGCAGGCGCTGCTCGACGGGCTCGCCGACGGGACGATCGACGCCATCGCGACCGACCACGCGCCGCATCCGCCGCAGCGCAAGCTGGTGCCGTGGGACGAGGCGGCGCCGGGGATGATCGGACTCGAGACGGCGCTCGGCATCGGGCTGGCCGCGGTCGCCGCCGGCAGGCTGCGATTGCCCGCGCTGCTGGCGGCGCTCGGCGATCGGCCGGCGCGGATCATCGGCGAGTCGCGCTCGCTGGCCATCGGCCAACCCGCCGACCTCGTGGCCTTCGATCCCGGCGCGAGCTGGCGCGTCGAGCGTGCCAGCCTGACGTCACGCAGCGTCAACACGCCGCTGCTGGGTCGCGAGCTGCGCGGCGTCGTGCGCCTGACCGTGGTGGGCGGTCGCGTGACGTACGACGCGACAGCGGGAGGCTGAGCCGTGGGCGGCATCGGTCTGAATATGGGACCATCCGTGGCGCCAGCTGACCGCCCGACATGAGACATGCATGACCTTCCGCACCAACGAGGAGCTCGACCCCAACGAGGGGCCAGGCTTCGGATGCTTCATCTGGCAGGCGGTCCTGTTCGCCATCATCCTGTTCCTGATCCCGCTGGGGGTCTTCACCTTCGGGTGGCCGGTCTGGCTGCTGGCGATCCTGCTCTTCGTCGCGATGATCCTGCTCTTCTTCGTGAGCATGACCAGCGTCTTCCTGCTGCGCGTCTTCTTCGCGAAGCGCCGTGGTGGGCGCGGCCGTACCGTGGGCGTGACGAAACCGCCGACGCGCATAGTGACGACCGAACCGGAGGACAAGCCCGATGAGTGACGCCCAATGCCGCTGATGGTCACCTTCTTCAACGTCCGCAAGGGCCGCGACACGATGTTCAAGCAGGGCATGCGACGCGTCTTCCCGTCGCAGGCGCGCAAGTACGAGAGCGACTACGGGATCCGCTTCGTCGGCTGGTTCAACGTGACCGAGGGCTCGGACTGGGACAATGTCATCATCCTGGACCTGCCGAACTACGGCGTCCTGGACAAGCTCTACGCCGATCAGGCCACGAACCGCTTCGGGCATCGGGTGGCGGAGATGATCTTCGACCGCCAGCACACGATGTTCTTCCGCGAGCGGATGGGCCCCGATCTCATCTTCAAGCGCTGAGGTTCGTTGGCCCGCATGTCGTCTCCCCGCATCTCCGCCCTGCGTGAGCTGGCCGCCGAGGCCGAGCTCGAACGACGCGATTTCCTGTACGAGGCCACCGAGCAGCTGCGCCGCTTCTTCGAGGCGAACCGCGAGCGGCTGCGCGAGATGGGCCCGGTGAAGCTCGTCGACGACGAGCAGGACTACCTGCTCTACCACCCGGTCGATGAGACGTTCACGACCCGGCTCACCTACCAGGATCCGGCCGACAGCGAGTGGTATGACCAGGAGCAGATCGTCGACTCGTTCAGCGAGATCGTGGAGCTCTACAACCCCGCCGACATCCTGGCCTGGTTCCTGGAGGCCGCGCGCGACCCGACCGAGCATCTCATCGCCGCGGACGAGCTGAAGGACGAGGAGAAGCTGGCCGACGACCAGCCCGACGCCGAGGCGGAGCCGCAGGGCGATGACTGGCAGCGCGACCTGAGCGATGAGCAGCGCGAGACGCTCGCCGTGCAGCGGCTCTGGCAGCTTGCCGACGCGTACCGCCACCAGATGCAGACGCAGCAGAAGCAGATCCTGCGCGAATTCGTCGCCAACGCGGAGGAGGTGCTGGCCGCCACCGGCGACCTGGCGCTGCTCGAGGAGGAGACCGATGTCCTCGTCCTGCGTGCCGACGGCCGCTTCGAGACCTCGCTCGACCTCTCGGACCTCGATCCCGGCGCGACGGTGAGCGGCGAGGCACATCGGCCCGGGCTGACCGTCGTCGAGGCGAAGCTGATCGCCGACTACTACGACCCGACCGATGTCCTGGGCTGGGTGACCGAGACGCTCGCCGAACGCTATCCATCGGTCGATTTCAGCGCCGTCTACGAATAGACCGATGCCTCCGGCCAGCCGCAACCCATCGGTGGTCTGTGCCTGGGAGTCCTTGTCCGTCGAGGAGCTCTTCGCCCAGTGCGGCGCGCTGCTCGACGGGCATTTCCTGCTGACTTCCGGGCGTCACGCGGCGCGCTACCTGGAAAAGTTCTTCGTCCTGCAGCATCCGGCCGCCGCGGTCGAGATCTGCCGCCGATTCGCCGCCGAGCTGGCTCGGTACGATCCGACGCTGGTGGTCGGGCCGACGACGGGCGGCGTGCTCCTGGCGCACGAGACCGCGCGACAGCTGGAGGACCTGGCCGGCCACGGCGTGCGCGGCATCTTCGCCGAACGAGCCGACTCGGGCCGCGGGCGGGCACTGCGCCGCGGCTGGACTGTGGCCGCCGATGAGCGAGTCGTGCTGGTCGACGACATCCTGACCACCGGCGTCTCGCTGGTCGAGACGCTGGGCGCCGTGCGGGCGGCGGGCGTCGAGCCGCTCGCCGCGGCCGTGATCGTGGATCGTTCCACGGAGCCCGTGGAGCTGGGCGGCGTCCCGCTCATCTCGCTTGGGCGGATCGAGGTCCCGTCATGGCGCCCCGAGGATTGCCCGCTGTGCGCGTCTGGCACGCCGCTCCGCCAGCCGGGGTCGCACTGAACAACGCCCGCGATGCGGCGCGATGCCGTGGCTGCATGCCGTGGCCAGCGTCCGGGGCCGTGGCTCCCGCACTTGGCCAGATGTTCACCAGCAGAGCCTGGGCCGAGGTCGCGGGCCCTGGACTCGGCCATATGCACACCAAGCGGGTGTCGTGGCCAAGTCCACAGCGGTATCTGAGCGTGGGGCGCGGGCGACGCCACGCGCCGACTACGGCGCAGGATGCGGTGATGAGCATCTGGCCAAGTCCGTGGCCGCGACAAGCGCCGGGTGGCCGCGACAAGCACGGGCCGGCGGACGCGGGGAACCCGCGCCGGGCGGCGCGTCGAGCGTCCCGGCCCGCGTAGACCGCTGCCCGGCTACTCCACGCCCGGGCCGGAGGCCACGCCGCCGCCGGCACGATGCGCCGCCTCGGGATGCGGCACCGGCTCGTTCCAGGTGATCTGCGTCAGTCGCGCGGGCGGATACTCGCCGTCGGGCGGCACGATCTCGGCCTCCGCCTCGAGCGGAATGCCGATGGGCGCCACGAAGTAGCGCCCCGCCAGCTGCCGCGCCTCTCGGTCCAGCGCGAAGCCCGCCTTGGCGCGATGGAAGGTGATGGTCAGGTCCGCCTCCACGACCGGCGTCGAGCGGGAACCACCGGTCAAATCGACGCGCGTCGGCGTATCGATCGCCAGCGTGCTGCAGCCACGCCCCGCAGCACGCGCATGCGTGCGAATCGCGTTGAGCAGGTCCACCGCGCTGCTGATCGGCTCGCGCAGCGGTCCCGACGCGCCGGAGCCGAGGAGCGCATCGACGAGCAGGGTCGCCGGGGAGAGCCGCGAACGCAGGCTGAGCAGCAGCTCCGGCGTGGGAGCGACGAAGAGCGAGAGGGAGCCGGCGCTGGCCATCGCCTGCAGCACCGTCCAGTTATGAACCGCCGCGTGGCCGCCACCGTCTCCGGCGCCGATGCCGCTCGCGTCCCCCACGAAGACGGCCACCACGCGGCGCCCCGCGTTGGCGAGTCGGCGAGCGACGACGAATCCATCGCCGCCGTTGTTGCCCGGACCGCACAGGACGACGGTGAGCGGGGCATCGGTCAGGCGTCCACCCGGCCCGAGCACCGTCTCCTCCAGGCGCGCGAGCTCGACGAGCGCCAGCTCGGCGGCGGCGGCGCCGGCCGACTCCATCAGCGCGTCCTCGGACAGGCCGAGGCGCTGGGCCGCTTCATCGATCCGCTTCATCTCGTCGGCACCGATGAGCACCGGAACCGAGCGGGCGGGCTGCCCCGGTTGCGCAACGGGAGGCGGCGGCGATTCCGGCATGAGAGGCGACATCGGGCCAGGGAAAGCCCCGGCCGGGAAGGTCAGAGGCCCCGGAGGTAGTCGACGATCGACTGGATCTGCTCGTCGCTGAACTCGTAGGGCGGGCCGCCGAAGGCCGGCATGCCACCGCGCAGCGCCGGGTCCGAGATCTCCGGATCGAGCCCGGCGATCCAGACGTTGGCCCAGTCATCGGGATGATCAGCGGCCAGCGTCGCGAGGTTCTCGCTCTGCGGCCCGCTCGCGATATCGGTCAGTGCGGGACCGACCGCGCCGGACCAGTCACTGCCGTGGCAGCCCTGGCAGGCGGCCTGCGAGATCAGCGCCAGCGCCTCCCCGCCGCCGGCACCGGATGCGACGGGCACGCCACTCTCGTTGGGCCGGGCCACGGTCGGATTCTCACCGGTCAGGTTGGAGAGGGCGTAGACGCCGCCGACGAGCAGGACGACGACGGTGAGCCAGACCGCCCAGGGCGGGATGCCGCGGTTGGCGGAGCCGATCGGTGTGTGGAGTGCCATGGTCGCGTCAGTGCCCCGCTGCGGTGGCGACCGCCCCGCCCGCGGGAACCGCGTGGTCGGCGAAGCGGCCGCTGGTGAACATGAGGAAGAGGATCGCCAGGAGCATCACGCCGCCCAGCGCGGCCAGGCCCAGGCCCAGGGTGGCGACGATCATGAAGATCGTCAGGGTCGCGCTGATCGTCTCCGGATCGGCGGCCTGCGTGATCAGGGATCCCTGCGCGATTCCAGCGAACATGAGCGCCAGCCCGCCGATCACCGCGCCGCTCAGCGTAGACCACAGCAGGATCCCGTTGAGCAGGCCCGGCCGCCAGGCGCGACGCAGCAGGCGCGGCATCGCAAAGTCCACGAAGGCAAGGGACGCGAACGTGTACGCCCCGAGGCCCGTCACGACGAGCGCGCCGAGGCTCCAGACGGTGGGGCCGGTGAGCACCTGCACCGAGCGCAGCGCCCCGATGCCCTGGACCACCGAGGTGCCCAGGATGAATGTCAGCGCCACGATCGCGAACGGGACGCTGCCGCGCCCAAGCGCCAGCGACCATCTCCCCGAGAGCGTGCCGAGCAGGTTGGCGACGACCAGGAAGGCATGTGCCACGAGCAGGATCGCGCCGGCCGTGCCGATCGTCGTGATGGCGAACGGCACCGCGGGATCGATGAGCGCGGCCACGCCGTACAGCCCCGCCAGCGGCAGCCACAGGATGAAGGCCAGGGCCGCCAGGCCGTAGGAATAGAGCTGCGCGTTCGCGGCGCGCGGGACGACGTAGTAGAGCGTGCCGACCGCCGCGCCAAGGAGCCAGTAGGACTCCAGCGCGTTGACGCTGAAGGCGTTGATCAGCGCGGCCGTCGATTCGCCGATGCCCGGGTAGATCCACATCGCGTCCGCCGGCAGGGAGGCCAGCGCATACACGCCGGTGAGCGCCAGGAGCCCGACACCGAGGTACCAGGTGCTGACGTAGGTCAGCGCGGCGGGCACCACGGTGCGCCAGAAGCACAGGTTGACGATGGCCAGGGCCAGCAGCGCCGCGCCATCGACGAACCACGGGTACTCGGCAAGCACCCCGTCCTGCGCGAAGGTCGTGTAGATCAGGGCGAGCCCGCCGGCGACGACGGCGAAGTTCCAGAGCAGAAAGGCGAGGAACGCGAAGCCGCGGTTCTCGAGCGGCCGCCCGGCAAGCCGCGGGCCGATGAAGAGCAGCGCAGCGATGCCGGCATTCGTCAGCCAGCCATAGACCAGCGTGTTGGCGAAGCCGGACTCGACGCGGCTGGCGTTGAACTCGACCCCGATCTCGAACGGCAGCGTGAACGCGAAGCTGGTCGGCACGATCTGCAGCACCGCCCACAGCGCGCCCAGGCCGGTCGCGACGAAGAACCACACGACCGCGGCCGCCAGGAAGAGCGTCGCGGCGCTGTCCGGCCCGCGCGGGATGAGCGTGCGGCGGCGCTTCGGCGGCTCGTCATAGGGACGGAGCTTGGCGGTCATGGTCGGGCGGTGACCCTCCAACGTCAGGTCTGTCGGCAACGTTTCCGGGGCTTCAACGCGCCGCATGGGCGCGCACTGAGAACCGACGCAGCGGCTTCGCCGGCATTGTAGCGGACCCACCTTGCGCGAGGGAGCAGCCGGGGGCCACCCGTCCCCGGCCCCGCTGCATCGCTCTGAGCCCCTCGCTTCAAGCGCGGGGAGCACGTTCGGCTATGGTTGAACCACATGAACGACTACGCACCGGGGCTCAAGGGGGTTGTCGCCGGCGAGACGGCGCTCGGCAGCATCGACGCCGAGGAGGGGCGGCTGCGCTATCGCGGCTACCCGATCGGCGAGCTGGTCGAGCGTGGCAGCTACGCGCAGGTCGCCGAGCTGCTCTGGACCGGGGAGTGGCGGGCCGCGGCGTCCCTGGCCTGCGCGCCGCTGGATGCCGCCGTCGTGACCGCCCTGCGCGCGCTGCCGCGCGAGACCAGCCCCATGGACGCGCTGCGCACCGGCGTCTCGGCCTGGGGCGCGCTGCAGGGCTGGACGTGGCCGCCGACCGTTGCGCAGGCACGCGCGATCACCGCGGTGTCGCCGTCGATCCTCGCCGCGTTCGTCCGCCTGCGGAACGGCGAGGAGCCGCTGACGCCGGACCCGTCGCTCTCGCTGGCCGCGGGATTCCTGCACCAACTCTCGGGCGAGGCGCCGGACGAGAGCCGCGCGCGGGCGCTCGAGGCGTATTTCATCGTCGGGGCGGAGCACGGGTTCAACGCCTCGACCTTCACCGCGCGGGTCATCACCTCCACCCACGCCGACCTCGCCAGCGCGGTCTGCGGCGCGATCGGGGCGCTGAAGGGTCCGCTGCACGGCGGTGCGCCGTCGGAGGTCGTGAACCAGCTGCACCAGATGGGCAGCGCCAAGGAGGCGGAGACGTGGATCCGGTCCGCACTCGACCGCGGGGAGCGGCTGATGGGCTTCGGGCATCGGGTGTATCGGGCCTACGATCCGCGCGCCGCCGCGCTGCGCAAGGTCGCCGAGGGCCTGGCCGGCGTCGCCGACTGGCTGAAAATGGCGGTCGAGGTCGAGGAGATCGCGCTGCGCCTGCTCGCCGAGCGCAAGCCGAACTACGCGATCAAGACCAACGTCGAGTTCTACGCCGCCGCGGTGCTGCAGGGCGTCGGCTTGCCGCCGGACATCTTTCCCGCCACCTTCGCGCTCGCGCGCCACGCCGGCTGGACGGCGCATTGCCTCGAGCAGGCGGAGGCGAACATCCTGATCCGACCATCGGTCCGGTACGTGGGCCCCGACGAGCGACCGCTGCCGGGCTGAGCCAGCGGCGGCCGCGGGGACGTCGGGGGCTCGCGGCGGTCGGGGCGGCGGGCCCCGCGGACTTGCGCACCGGCGGGAGTAACGGCCACTTCGTGTCCGAACTCGCCCTCCGGCGGG
>JBDTNK010000014.1:0-37945 GCA_039933775.1 Chloroflexota bacterium
CGACCGGGTTGTCGCGGCTGTACCCGGCTCCGCCGTAGATCTGCACCGCGTCGGTCGCGACGCGCATCGCGACATCGCTGGCGTACATCTTGGCCATGCTGCTGGCGCTGGCGATCGCGCCGCCACTGTCCCGCAGCCGCGCGGCGCGCCAGGTGAGCAGGCGCGCGGCGTCGATCGAGGTAGCCGCATCGGCCAGCATGAGCTGGATCGCCTCCTGGTCGGCGATCGGCCGGCCGAACTGGGACCGCGCCATGGCATAGCGGCCAGCCGCCTCGAGCGACGAGCGCGCCAGTCCGACGCAGGCGGCGGCGATGCTGATGCGCCCTGCGCCGAGGGCGCTGAGCGCGACCTTCAACCCCTCACCCTCCTGGGCCAGGCGGTTCTCGGCGCGGACCCGCGCCTTGTTGAACACGAGCTCGGCGGAGATCGTGTCGCGGATCCCCATCTTGCGTTCCTTGCTGCCGATGCTGAACCCGCGCGTGCCGCGCTCGACGACGAAGGCGGTGATGCCATCGCGGCCCTTGGCGCGGTCCACCGTGGCGAAGACGACGTAGACATCGGCCTCGCCGGCGTTCGTGATCCAGACCTTCGTGCCCGTCAAGCGATAGGCGTTGCGATCACGGACCGCGCGCAGCGCGATGGCGCTCGCATCGGAGCCTGCCTGCGGCTCAGTCAGGGCGAACGCGCCGAGGTGCTCGCCCGCCATCATGGGCGGCAGGAAGCGCGTCTTCTGCTCGGCGCTGCCGTGCGAGAGGATCGGAAGCTGCGCGAGGATGTGCACCGAGAGGCTGACGGCCATCCCCATGTCGGCCGCCCCCACCTCCTCGATGGCCAGCACCCAGTCGAAGGTCGACATGCCGGCTCCGCCGTACTCCTCCGGATACGGCAGGCCCGTCAGCCCCAGCTCGCCCATCCGCGCGAAGAGCGCCCGGTCGTAGCGCTCCTCCTCGTCGCGGGCGGCGACCGTGGGAGCCAGCTCGCTCTGGGCAAAGTCGCGCACCGTGTCGCGCACGCTCCGCTCGTCCTCGCTGAGCGCGAACGGGTCGGACCGATGCTGCCCGCGCATCATCCGCTGACCTTCGTTCCCTTCTCGTCGTAGCGGTAGAAGCCACGCCCGGTCTTGCGGCCCAGGTGGCCCGCCGCGACCATCTGGCGCAGCAACGGCGCGGCGCGAAACTTTGGATCGCCAAAGCCGCGATACAGCACATCCATGACGCCGAGCATCACGTCGTTGCCGATGAAGTCGCTCAGCTCCAGCGGACCCATGGGGTGGTTGAGGCCCAGCTTCGCGCCGGTATCGATGTCCTCCGCCGTTCCGGTCGACTCCATGAGCGCGAAGATCGCCTCGTTGATGAACGGGCCGAGCATGCGGTTGACGAGGAAGCCCGGCATGTCCTTGGACTCGATCACCGTCTTGCCAAGGTCCTGCGCGAACCCGGCACAGGCCTGGTAGGTGGCGTCATCGGTCTCCAGGCCGCGAATGATCTCGATCAGGCCCATGATCGGCACCGGGCTGAAGAAGTGCAGACCGATGAACTTCGCCGGGCGGTCGCTCGCCGTCGCGAGGCCGGTGATGCTGATGCTGCTGGTGTTGCTGGCGAAGATCGTCTCGGCGTCGGCGTGTGCGCTGATCTCGCGCCACGTCTCGCGCTTGAGCGCCTCGTCCTCGAAGACCGCCTCGACCACGACGTCGTGCCCGGCCACGCCATCGGTCCCTGCGGCAGGGGTGACGCGGGCCAGGATCTCGTCGGCTGTGCTTTCCTCCAAGCGGCCCTTGTCGACCATGCGCTTCAGGTTGGAACCGATGCGGTCCTTGCCCTTGTGCGCCAGCTCGAGGCTGCGATCGGCGAGCGTGACCCGCTTGCCGGCCGCGGCGCTGACCTGGGCGATGCCGTGGCCCATCAGCCCGGCACCGATGACTGCGACTCGTTCGATGCTCATCGTTGCGGAAGGGTACCAGCGCCGTTCCACTCGTCGACTCGGTCGCGTGCGTGCGGCCCGGGCTCGCCGAGCCAGTCGAGAAGTTGCCAGCGGCCTGTCCTGGCGACGGTATCGCGCCGAGCCGGTCGAGAAGTTGCCAGCGGCCTGTCCTGGCGACCTTAGGCGGCGTGACGCACGTTGACGGCCCTGCACGGCTGCCAGCCCGAGCGTGAATCCGTCGCTGTCGGGCTGCGATCTGGCGCCGATGCCGTCTAAGGTCGCCAGAACAGGCCAGTGACGACATCAGCCGAGCCTCAGGCCAGCCCGCCCGGCGCAGGACACGGGTACGTCGCGCGAAGCCCCACGATGTCGGCTCGAAACGACAAGGAGTAGGAATGGTTCAGATCGAGATCTTCAACCCCGATGCGCTCGCGGCGCCGGGGGGCGCGTACTCGCATGTGGCGCGGGTGAGCGCCGGCGCGACCATCGTGGAGATCGCCGGACAGATCGCCATGGATCGCGACAGGAACGTCGTCGGCGCCGGCGACTTCGAGCGCCAGTGCGACCAGGTCTTCGAGAATCTCGGGACGGCACTGCGCGCATCGGGAGCGGACTGGCGCAACGTGATGCGCTTCATGACGTTCATCACGCGGCGAGAGGACATCGCCCGGCTGCGTGAGTGGCGCGAGCGCGAATTCCCGAGGCTCTTCCCCGATGGCGCCTACCCGCCGAACACCCTGCTCATCGTGAACGGCCTCGCAACCGAGGAGCTCCTGCTCGAGGTCCAGGTCTCCGCGGCGATCTGAGCCGCCGCGTTCGATGCTGGTGCGTTCAGTCTCCGAACGTGAACGTGGCCATGATCCGGTCGAGGACCGCCTTTGCCAGCGCGTAGTCGCTGGCCACGTCGCTGTTCGTGGACGTAACGAGCGTGGGGCCGTCTTGCCCGAGCGGGATCACGTAGTCATAACCGCGGTAGTCGGGCTTCGCGTTCGGATTCGGGTTGTACTCGGTGCGACGCCCCGCGCGCCCATCCACGGTCACAGCCTCGCTCAAATAGAACGGGGTGTTCGACGTGTATCCCACCTGCCCCTCGACGACGCCGATGAAGATCCAGATATCGTCAGGAGCGACGCCCGGGGCACTCACCTCGAAGAAGTCGGGCGTGAACCAGGAGCATGCCGGCACGCCGCCCGTCTCGGTATTCGTGTACCAGTCGTCGGGGAACGTGACGGTGTAGCCGTCCTCCGGATTGGTGCACTGATCGGGCTGCGTGAAGAGTGCGTCCGCATCGACGCTGTCCAGGACGGGGAACGGCAGGCCTTCCACGGTGACGTAGCCCGGGGCTGCGGTGCCTGGCGTCGGCGTCGCGACAGGCACTGGCTCCGGGGCAGGCCCGGCGATGCGGGCAGGGATCGCGACCTGCGGCGTCGTCCGCGCGTAGACGAGCTCCAGGTCAAGGTTCGCCTCTCGTCGCGAAACCTGGAATGCGATCGTCCCCTCGGTCGGCGTCGTGAAGATGTCGATCGCGCCAGGGAAGACGGGCAGGGCGTCATCGGGGCGTATTCCGAGACCACCCACCCGCTCGAACGACTTGGCCTCCGTCACGAAGAAGTGCTCGGCGTTCGGATCGATCGGGCGCAGAGACCAGTCCAATGAGCCGAACTGCGCAGGATCAGGCATCCGTTCCGCCGTGTACGACACGAAGAACTCGATGACGAAGAACTCGCCGCTCAAGCCGACGTCCTCGGCGATCGGGGCGTCGGAATAGCCGCCGATGTCCTCCATCCGCTCGATACGGATCGTCCCCCATTCGCCGGTGGCATCGGTCGCGGGAATCTCAGCGACATCTCCGGGCCGGAGCAGCGAAAGCGGGGGGCCGGCATCGCTCGGCGAAGCCGACGGCACGATGCTCGCCGAGGGAGCGGGCTGGTCGGAGTCCGTCGGCCCCGGACCAACCTGAGGCCCCCGCCCGATCACAAACGCGAGCATCAGCACGGCCACGGCCACGGCCACGGCGGCGACGGCCGGGACGAGCGACGCGAACCACGAACGCAGCGTCGGTGCCGTGTCGACGGCCGCCATGATCGAGCCGGCGAGGCTTGGCGGAGGTGCCACACGACTGCGTGAGCGAAGGTACTCGGTGATTTGCGCGTCATTCATGAGCTCGCCTCCGCCTTGGATCGCTCGGGTTCGGCGACCGCGTCGCGCAGCACGTTCAGCGCAGCATTCAGCCGCGATTTCGCCGTCCCGACCGGCACGCGTAGCGCATCGGCCGCTTCGGCGATCGAGTAGCCCATGCTGTAGTGGAGCGCGAGGATCGCTCGCTGGTCCGCATTGAGCCGTTCGAACGCTGGCTCGATCACTGTGCGAGCCTCGACGACTCGGCGAAAGTCGGTCCGATCGGCGAGGAAATCCTGAGTATCGAGCCCCACCGGTACACCACGCCGCGCAGCGCTGCGAAGCCAGTTTCGCGCGCGATTCACACAGATCTGCCGCAGCCACGCCCGAAACCTCGTCGCGTCTCGCAGGCGCGGAAGCTGCTGCCAGGCGGCGACAAAGGTGTCCTGGGTGACGTCGCCGGCATCGGCCGCACCGACGATGGAAGCAGCAAGCCGATACACCTCCGTCGCGTGATCCTCGACGAGCTGCTCAAACGCGTCACGGTCGCGAGCCTGGGCGCGGCTGACGATCTCCAGCGGTCTTCCCTCCGTTTCGGTCTCAGCCATAAGACACCGACCATGGCCAAGCTGTTCGTTGCGACGCGCTGCCGAATCAGATGCCCAGGAGTCGCTCGGCCGCCGTCAGGGGATCGAGCTCCCGCGCCGCGACCGCGGCGACCGTCGATTCCCAGCTGGCATCATCCTGAGCGCGGCGCGCTGCGAGGTCCGCGAGGGCGCGCCGAACCTGGTGCGCTGCCCGGGCATGCGCCGCCTCCGGCGTTCGCGCGGTGGACCGATGCGCCTCGATGGCATCGACCAGGGCCACGACTCCCTCGCCGGTCGTGGCCGTTGTCATGAGCACCGGTGGCGGTTTCCGGGTGATGCGGCCGCCCGCCGTGGAGAGCATCGCGCGCAGCTGCCGGGCCGCCCGGTCGGCACCGGGCCGGTCACCCTTGTTCACTGCGATGATGTCGGCGACCTCGAGCAGCCCCGCCTTGATGGCCTGAACCTCGTCCCCCATCTCTGGCACCTCGACCACGACCGTCGTCTCCGCGAGGCGCGCGATCTCGACCTCCGATTGGCCGGCGCCCACCGTCTCGATCAGGATCGGGTCGTAGCCCGCGGCATCGAGCGCCGCGGCGGCGACCCAGGTCGTGGCGGCCAAGCCGCCGAGCTCGCCCCGCGCGGCCATCGAGCGCATGAACACATCGCGGTCGGCGGCGTGCTCCATCATCCGGATCCGGTCGCCAAGGATGGCGCCGCCGGTGTATGGCGACGACGGATCCACGGCCAGGATGCCGACACGCCGCCCGCGGCGTCGCCACTCGCCGATCAGCGCGCTGACGAGCGTCGACTTGCCGCTCCCGGGCGGCCCGGTGATGCCGACGATGTGTCCGCCGCGACCAGCGGCGAAAAGCTCGGGCAGCATCGGTCGCAGGGAAGGATCGCCGCGCTCGATGCGGGTCAGGATCCTGGCGAGTGGCCGGCGCTGACCGGTCGCCAGTGAGTCCGCGAGGTCCGTCACCGGGGATTGCATCCCATGCACGCATCGGCCGATATGAGCTCTCGACGGGCAAGATTCGACAGCGATTCACCTAGATTCAGGTAGGTTCGGCCTGGACCGATGCGGTTGCAACCCCATCTCCATGGCCGATGCATGCGCCCGGTGCAAACGGCGCGATCGGCTGGCCGATGTGTGCGCCCAGTGCAAGCCGGGCGACCGACGCGCAGAAGCTCTCCGTCAGGCACCGTGACGCCGGGCGTGCTCCCGGAAGTAGCGCGCGATCTCGCCGATGCTCGTCCCCGGCCCGAAGATCTCGGCGATCCCGGCTGCCTTCAGGGTGGCGACGTCGGCATCGGGGATGATGCCGCCGGCGGCGACCAGGACGTCGTCCATGCCGCGCTCACGAACAAGCGAGACGATCCGCGGCAGGAGCGCCATGTGCGCGCCAGACAGGATCGAGAGCCCGACGACGTCCACGTCCTCCTGCTCGGCGGCGTCGGCGACCATCTCCGGCGTCTGGCGCAGCCCGGTGTAGATGACCTCGAAGCCCTCGTCGCGCAGGCCACGCGCCAGCACCTTGGCACCCCGGTCATGTCCGTCCAGGCCGGGCTTGGCGATGAGGACGCGAATCGGGGTGTCTGGCGTGTGCCGGGTCTCGAGCGTGTCCGACGTGTCAGGCATCGGAAGCGGGCACCAATCGATCGATCTGCGCCGCGAGCTCCACGTCGCGCGCGGTGAGCGCGCCGGCATCGTGGGTCGAGAGCGTGAAGGTCACGTGCCGGTACCCGTGGATGAGGATATCGGGATGATGGTTCGCCGCCTCGGCGGCATCGGCGACCCGGTTGACGAGCGCGACCGCTCCGCGGAAATCGGCGAGGTCCACGGTGCGGCTCATCGACGCGCCGAGGCGCGTCCAATCCGGCAGTCGGGCGAGCGCGTGCGCGAGCTCGTCATCGGTCAATGGCGTTGCGTATGGCATGCGCTGATTCTACGAGGCCCGACGGCCGATGAGGGTCAGGAACTCGGTCCGCGTCTTCTCATCGCCGCGGAAGCGGCCGAGCATGGACGAGGTGACCATGCGTGCCTGGGCCTTCTTCACGCCGCGCATCATGGTGCACAGGTGCGCGGCCTCGACCACGCAGCCCACGCCCTTGGGGTCGAGCCGCTCCATGAGAAACGTTGCGATCTGCTGCGTCATCCGCTCCTGCACCTGCAACCGACGGGCATACATCTCCACCACGCGCGGGATCTTGCTCAGACCGATGACCTTGCCGCGCGGCAGGTAGCCGACGTGCACGCTGCCGTAGATGGGCAGCAGATGGTGCTCGCACAGGCTGAAGAACTCGATGTCGCGCACGACCACCATCTCGTCGTACTCGACACTGAACTGCGCATCGCCGATGAGCGTGTCCGGGTCAACGCGATAGCCCTCGGTCAGCTCCCGGTACATGCGATCCACGCGATCCGGGGTATGCAGCAGGCCCTCGCGATCGGGATCCTCGCCGATCTCGACCAGGATGCGCCGCACATCGTCGGGAAAGCTCATGCAGCGCATCGTACCAGCCCATTTGGGGCGCTTCGCTCGCCCCGGTCGGGGGGTAGACTTGGCCGCTCCGCATCACCGAATCTGCCGTACGTCGATGATCGTTCACACCCCTACCTCACGCTCCTCGCGCTTCGGTCTGCCGTCGCTGGGCCAGCTCGGCGGCGCTCCGCTGCTTGCTGCGCTCGGCTCGCGGCTCGACGACGGCCATCACTACCTGCAGCGTGTCGCTCCTGCTGGCGCGGCAGCCATCGACGTCGTGCTGGTGGGGCCGGGGGGCACCTTCGCGCTGACGCGGTTCGACGAGCGCGGCCGGTTCCGGCATCGCAACGGGCACTGGTACAAGTGGAACCGCTCCACCGAGTCGTGGGCCCCGTGGGTCTCGGCGCCGATCGACGACGCGCGGCTGGCCGCCCGCCGCCTCTCGCTCTACCTCGAGCGCGCGGCGCTGCCGTCCGATGTGCGGGCGGTCGTCGTCGCCCGTCGCGGGACGATGTTCGAACCCGATCCGGAGGAGGGCCACGGCGCCGCGATCCACGGGCTCGACGACGTCGATGCGCTCGTCACGCGCCTCGCCGGCGAGGAGGTGCTCAGCGCCGCGCAGGTGGATCGGATCGTCGCGCTGCTCGATCCTCGTCAGCCGCTGGCGCGCCTCGCTCCGCTGGCGCCGCACTGACCGCCAGGCGAGGTCGTGCGAGCTGGCGCGTTGCCGCCGCATACAGCAGCACGATGACGGCGCCTGCCGTCCAGCCGGCCAGCACGTCGGACGGATAGTGCACGCCCAGGTAGACCCTCGAGAGGCCGATGAGCGCGACGAGCGCGATGCACACTCCCACCCCGGCCCGCTTGGCCGCGACGGGCATGTCGCTGCGCGCGATGACGACCGCCACGATGCCCCACGCCGTCGCACCGAGCATCGAGTGACCCGAGGGGAAGCTGAACCCGTGCTCTACGACCAGCGGATCGAGGACGTCGGGCCGCGCGCGCTCGATCCAGCGCTTGAAACCAGCGTTCAGCAACGAGGCGACGCCGATCGTGGCGGCGCTGGCGAGGCCCCAGCGCGGGTTGCCGCGCAGCGCCAGCACCACGAGCACGATCACCGCCAGCGCGGTCACCGCCACGGTCGATCCGAGCTGGGTGATGGTGGCCAGCGGCGCGAGCGGGGCGTCGAGCGCCGGCTGGCGCACGAAGCCGATGACCGCCGCGTCGAATGGCTCGGTCAGACCGTTCAGCACGAGCAGCGCCAGCGCCACGAGGATCGCGATCCCGGCGAGGACGAGCCAGGCAGTGACGGAGCGCAGCATCGAGGGAGTCTACGTCGGGCCTGTAGGATCAGCGCGTGAGCCTCGCCGTGCGCGACCGCCTGGGCCTCCCGGCCATGGCGCTGCCGACCTTCGTCGCCCCGTCGCTCCTCTTCGCCTTCTTCGCGCTGCTCTTCTGGCAGCTCGGCGAGCCGAACCAGGGCGACATCCACGCCGAGCTGGCGCGCTCGTTGCTGGCGGGGCATCTCTGGGTGCCGGCCGATGCGCATTGGGAGCTGGTGCCGATCGATGCTGTGCGCGCCTGGTCGCCGTTCCCGCCGATCCCGGCGCTGACCTACGTCCCGTTCGTGCTGCTCGGCATCAACATGCCGGTCTCGCTGCTCACCGCGCTCGTCGGCGCCGGTGGAGCGGCGCTGCTGTTCCAGTTCCTCGTGCGCCTCGAGGTGTCGCGCGCGGCGGCGGGCTGGATCACGGTCGGCGTCATCGGCTCGGCGTTCGGCTGGATCGCCTCGACCGGCAGCCTGTGGTTCTACCCCGAAGTCCTGGGCATCGTCCTGTCCCTGCTGGCGCTGTACCTGGCGATCGACGGGCGGTGGCCGCTCGTCGCGGGACTGCTCATCGGTCTCGCCGCCGGAAGCCGGCTGCCGACCGGCCTCGTCCTGCCACTGATCCTGTGGTTCTACCGCGACCGACGGCAGGCGCTGGCGTGGTGCCTCGTCGGGGTGGCAGTCGTCGCGGCGCCGCTGGCGGCCTACAACATCGTTCGCTTCGGGAACCCGTTCGAGTTCGGCTACGGGCTGATCGAGAGCTTCGCGCACCCCGGGCAGCCGGTCACCGCGGAGCCGTACTTTCGCGACGGCGTGCTCGACATCGGCTACATCCCGCGCTCGATCGCCGCGATGCTGCTGCAGGGCTACGAAATCCGCCTCGACTTCCCGTGGATCGCCTACCCGGTGAGCGGGGTGGGGATTCCACTCTCGGCGCCGACGCTGCTCCTCGCGCTGCGCGCCCGCTGGTCGAGCACCGTCGCGATGGCATGGCTGACCTTCATCGCGGTCATGCTGCCCAACTGGGCGCACGGCTCCTGGGGCTTCTGGCAGTTCAGCTATCGCTTCATCACCGATGCCACCGCCCCGATCGCGGTCCTGCTGGCGGTCGCCTATCGCGCTCGCGGCGCCGATTGGCTGCTGCGCGCCACGGCGGTCTTCGGCCTCGCCGCGCTGCTGTACGCCTTTGCCGCCGAGTTCTGGTGGGACGCGCGGCTGATCCCGCCCCCGATCTTCCCGTGAGCAGCGAGATGAACGCGCCGGCGGCCCTGCCCGAACGAGCACGTGGCGCCGCCGCGTGGCGACGCGCCGAACCTGATTTCGGCCTCTTCGCGATCCTGCTCAACATCATTGGCGTGGCGGCCCTGGCCTACGGCCTGTACACGTTGCGCAGCACCGAGATCGGCGGTGTGATGGGGCCGGCGATCGGCGGCATGCTGTCGCAGCTGCCGGTCACCGCGCTCCCGGCCGTCGCAGTTGCGTTCGCCAGCGTCGCGAACCTGGGCCTCGGGGCGGTCGCGATGCGGCTTGTCGCCGGACGGCCGTACCGCAGCCTGGCGTCGCTCGTGCTCAGCGGGCTGGTCGGGGCGGTGCTGGTCGACAGCGCGCTGCTCATGGCGCTGGGCGGCATCGGGCTGTACGCATGGCCGATCCTGGTGCTCGTCCATCTCGCCGGGATCGGCGTTGCGATCCGCTGGGCGATGCCGCTCGTCGACCTCCCCGCCGCGAGCGCCAGCCGGCTTCCGCTGCTCGCCTTCGTGCTGCCCGCGATCGTGTGGGGCGCGGCAGTCCTGCTGCAGCTCGCCTCACCGGTCGTGCCGTTCATGGACGTCCTCTTCAACCACGTCTCGCCGGTCGAGCATGTCCGGGTCTTCGGCTGGTTCGAGGTGCTCACGACCAGCCCGTCGCCGAACTTCGGGCCGTCGCGCACGCTGCTCGGCTACGTGGCGCTCGAGTCGGCGCTCGCGACGATCACCGGGCTGCCCGCGGCGCTCTCGATCGCGGCCTTCATCGGGCCATTGGCGGTGCTCTTCGCGACGGCGGTGCATCGCCTGGCGACGGCGCTCTTCGGAGGGCGCGCCGGCTACTGGGCTTTGATCACGGTGCCGCTCTCGTTCGTCTTCTTGCGACTGCCCGACGCCCGCGCCACGACCCTGGTCTTCATCCTGGTGGCATGGGTCCTCGCCACGCTGGTCGATCCGCCATCCGTGCCGCGTGGGCGGCTGAAGCTGTTCCTCGCCGCCGGGATCGGCGCGAGCCTGCTGATGCACCCGTTCATCGGCGCGCTGATGGTGCTGACGGTCGTCCTGCTGACCGTGGTCTGGCCGGCGCGCCACGCGCGCCTCGCGGTCCCGGCGGTGGTCGGTGGCGCGCTCCTGGCGCTGCCGCAGGTGGCGGCGACCCTGGCGATCGCGTTGCCCTCGTGGCTCGGGCTGCTCGCGGTCCTTCCGGCGGCGGCCGGCTTCTGGCTCGCAGACCGATGGAGCACGAGGCTCGTGCGCACGGCGAGCATCATCTTTGGCGTCGGTGCGCTTGCGGCGTTGCTCGTCGTCTCGGACGTCGTGCGCTTCAGCGCCGAAGCGCTGCGCGACATGACGGCGCAGTTCCCGCTGCTGGCGGTCGCAATGGTCGCCGGATTCGCGCTGCTTGGCCCGCAGCATCGCGGCCTGCGCGTGCTCGGCGCAGCGCTGGCGGTCGGCGTCCTGACGGTCGTGGGCAGCCGGCTCCTGCCACCCGACTCGCCGCTCGTGCAGTCGCTGCAGGGTGAGGTGAATCCGAAGGCGCTGTGGTACTGGGGCCCGTTCTTTATGGCCCTCGTCGCGGCGGGTGCCGCGAACCGCCTCACCTCCCTGCGCCGCTGGTCAATGATCGGGCAGTCCGTGGTGGGCCTCTTTGTCATCGTCGCCACCCTGCCGCTGCGCCTCGCCCCGGCGGTCATCGGACTCGACAACTACGAGGAACACCGGATGGCGGAGTCGACCTCGATCCTCCTGCGTCACGCGACCCAGGGCTATTGGCTGAACTATCCTGACTCGCGAACGCTCGTCAACGACGCGCAGGAGCAGATCCTGGATCAGCTGCGAACCGACCACGCCGCGGGCCTCATCGATTCCCGGACGCGCATCCTCCACCTCGCCGACAGTTTTAGGCCATGGGTCGGCACGCCCGTCGCGGTCTTCACCGGCATCAGCGAGACGACCGCCTCGTTCGATCCGGAGCGCAGCATTCACACCGAGGGCGGGCGCCTGCTCGACATGAGCGAGGTCCCGGGCCAGCTCGACGATGGCTACGGCTACGTCCTGGTCGAGGGAGGCGCCCTGGTCGACGAATTCGGCGCCCAGATCCAGGCCGCCGGGTACGTCCCGATCACGCAGAACGGGCGCGGCATCCTCTTCCGCGCGGCGTCACTGACGCCGGCGGGGAACTGAGTGGCATGACCCAGCAGCGCAGCGAGGGCGCGGTCGTCGAGCTCGACCGCGTCACCAAGCGCTACGGCGGTCCCGGCACACCGCCCGCGGTGGACGAGCTGTCGCTGACGGTGCCCGCCGGCAAGATCATCGTGCTGGTCGGCCCGTCGGGCTGCGGCAAGACGACGACGATGAAGATGATCAACCGTCTCATCGAGCCGAGCGGCGGCCGGATCACGATCGACGGCGAGGACATCATGCGGCTCCCGGCGGTCGAGCTGCGGCGCCGCATCGGCTACGTCATCCAGCAGGTCGGGCTCTTCCCGCACCTGACCGTGGGCGACAACGTGGCGGTCGTCCCGCGGCTGCTGCGCTGGAAGGAGGCACGCGTCCACGAACGCATCGACGAGCTGCTCGATCTCGTCGGCCTGGACGCGAGCATTTACGCGCGCCGCTACCCGAATGAGCTGTCCGGCGGAGAGCGACAGCGCATCGGCGTGGCGCGCGCTCTGGCCGCCGATCCACCGCTGATGCTCATGGACGAGCCCTTCGGCGCGGTGGATCCGATCCGTCGCGATCGGCTGCAGAACGAGTTCCTGCGCCTCCAGCGCCGGATGCGCAAGACGGTGGTCTTCGTCACGCACGATGTCGACGAGGCGATCAAGATGGCCGACCGCATCGCGATCCTGCAGCGCGGCGGCATCCTGGCCCAATACGACACGCCCGATGCGATCCTGGCCAACCCCGCCTCCGAATTCGTCGAGCGCTTCGTCGGCGCCGATCGCGGCTTGAAGCGGCTCAGCCTGGGGCGGGTGCGCGACATCCCGCTCCTCGAGCCGGTCATCGTCCACGCCGGCGAGGAGCGTGCAGCGGTGCGGCGCAGGCTCGAGAGCGTGGCCGAGATCGACTATGCCCTGCTCCTCGACGATCGGGAGCGGCCGCTGGGCTGGATCGATTCGCAGGATCTCGTCGGCGAGGGCAACGTCGATCCGGCGGCCGCGACGCCCGGCGCGCCGACCGTCGAGCTCGAGACGACGCTGCGCGACGCCCTCTCCGCCATGCTCAGCTCATCGGTCCAGCTGGGCGTCGTGGTCGACGAGGAGGAGCGGGTCATCGGCCTTGCGAGCGTCGACGCCATCAGCGACGCGTTGCGCGCGCCGATCATCGGCGCCGACGGCCACGCGCACCACGTCAGCACGCCATGAGCGAAGGGCAGGCGTTCATCCGATTCGACTGGATCGTCGACAACGCGGATGCCATCGCCGGCCGGCTGTGGGAGCACGTGCAGATGACGGTCATCGCGGTCGTCGTCGGGTTCGTCATCTCGTTCGCGCTGGCCATGCTCGTGCGTCGCTACCCGCGCCTCTACGGCCCGGTCATCGGGATCTCCGGGACGCTCTACTCCATCCCGAGCCTGGCGCTCTTCGCGCTCCTCATCCCCTTCAGCGGCGTGTCGCTCCTCACCGCCGAGATCGCACTCGTCAGCTACACGCTCCTCATCCTGGTGCGCAACATCGTCGCTGGGCTCGAGAGCGTGCCGGCCGAGGTCAGCGAGGCGGCCCAGGCGATGGGCTACACCCGCGCGCAGCGCTTCTGGCGGGTCGAGGTGCCGATCGCGTTGCCGGTCATCGTGGCGGGCCTGCGGATCGCGACGGTGACCACGGTGGGGCTCGTCACCGTCACGACGCTCATCGGGCTCGGCGGGCTCGGGTACCTCATCGTCAACGGCGGCATCAATCGCTTCTTCCCGACCTCCATCTACACCGGCGTCGTCCTGGCCGTCGCGCTGGCCGTCGTGGCCGACATCCTCTTCGTGGCACTGCAACGGCACCTGACGCCGTGGGCGCGGAACCGGGCGACGGCCTGAGCGCATGGAGTTCGTCGGCGAGGTCGTCACCTGGCTCACCGATCCCGCCAACTGGGCCGGACGCAACGGCATCGGCATCCGCCTGGTGGAGCAGGTGGTGCTCTCGGCGGCGGCGCTCGCCGCCGCACTCGTCATCGCCCTGCCGCTGGGCCTGGCGATCGGCCACACCAACCGCGGCGCCGCCGCGGTGGTCTCGATCGCCAACATCGGCCGCGCCGTCCCATCGCTCGGCTGGATCGGGATCTTCTTTCCGCTCGTGCTCCTGCTGCAGACCGGGGAGTCGGGCTACATCACCGGGATCCTGGCACTGACGCTGCTCGCGATACCACCAATCGTGACGAACGCCTACATCGGTCTGCGCGAGGTCGATCGCGACCTGATCGAGGCCGGGCGCGGGATGGGCATGCGCGAGAGCCAGCTCCTGCGGCGCGTCGAGATTCCGCTGGCGCTGCCCGTCATCCTGGCCGGCATCCGCACCTCGGCGGTGCAGACCGTCGCCACTGCCACGCTCGTCGCGGTCGTCTCCGGCGGTACGCTGGGCGTGATCATCATCCAGGGGATCAACGGCGGCGGGCGCGAGCGGCTCGTGGGCGCCGCACTTCTCGTCGCGCTTCTCTCGATCGGCACCGAGCTGCTCTTCGGCCTGGTCCAGCGCCTGGCAACCCGGCGCGGGGTCGCAGGACCCGGCACGCCACGTGCGGCATCGGGCGCGGGCGAGGTACAGCTTCCGACGACGGGTCCGATCTGATCCATTTCGTACCTCGCCGCGTACCTATCACGTCCACGGCGCTGTGCGCTGCCCTTGTGTATCGTGAGTGCCAGACCGTCGCGACACCGACCCGGTGCGCGAGCAATCGAGGAGGAAGACCCAGATGCGGCTACACCGCAAGCTCGCCCTCGGGGCGTCGCTGCTCACGCTGGTCGTCAGCGCCTGCACGACGGGTGGGGGCAGTCCGTCAGCCAGCGCCTCGGCCGATGCCGGCAGCAGCGCCCCGTCGGAGTCCGGCGCGGCCGGCGACCTGCCCGAGATCACCGTCGGCTCGGCCGGCTTCTACGAGTCGGCGCTCGTCGCCGAGATCTACGCCCAGGCGCTCGAGGCCGAGGGCTTCACGGTCAACCGCCAGCTGGAGCTGGGCGCGCGTGACGTCCAGTTCTCGGCGTACACCTCGGGTCAGATCAACCTGATGCCGGAGTACATCGGCTCGCTGGTGCGCTTCCTGGCCGAGAACCAGGACCTGGCCGGTGAAGCGACGGCCGACACCGACGAGACGCTCAGCACGTTGAATGACCAGCTCGGGCAGCTCGATCCGGCATCGATCGCCTTCGAAGCCTCACCCGGGACCGATGCGGACGGTTTCGTCGTCCGCCAGGAGACGGCCGATGAGCTGGGCCTGGCAACCATGAGCGATCTCGCCGAGGTCGCGGGCGACCTCACTTGGGGACTGCCGCCGGAGTGCGGTGACAACCCATCCTGCGGGCCTGGACTGCTCGACATCTACGGCATCGACATCAGCACCCTCGACGTGAACAACTACGAGGCATGCACGACGCCGATGGCGGAGGCCCTCAACGGATCGGAGATCGATGTCGCCGAGGTATGCACCACGCAGCCGGACATCGAGCGCTTCAACTTCGTCCTGCTCGAGGACGATGGCGGGCTGGCGCCAGCCCAGAACATCGCCCCGATCCTGACCCAGGAGCTGGCCGATGCCGGCGGCGCGACGCTCGAGGACGCGCTGAACGCCGTCAGCGAGAAGCTGACGACAGAGGAGCTCACCTCGCTCGGCGTGCTCGTCGCGGTCGACCAGGAGAGCTACGAGGACGTGGCCGCCCAGTGGCTGGCCGATAACGGCCTGGTCTAGCGGCCTTCGCGGCAGGGCGGGGCGGTCCGGCACGTTGCCGGACCGCCCCGTATCCTTGTCGAGAAATCGCCATGTCCGAGCACCTCGACCTCGCCGACTATCGCCGTCGGGTCGGCGCCCTGTACGCCGCCCTGCGTGATGACGCGCGCGCCGAGGCACGCCGCCTTGTGGCCTTTCGCGCCGCCAAGGACCGGCTCTTCGGCGAGCATCCGCAGTCCCCCATCCCGGCGGCGGCGCGCCACGCCTTTGGCGGATTGGCGTACTGGCGCCATGATCCGGCGCTGCGCTTCGAGGCGGTGCTCGAGCCCGATGCCGACGCGCCCGATGCGCAGCTGCCGCGCTCCGATGGGGGCGGCGAGATCAAGTTTGCGCGCATCGGCTGGGTCAGCTTCACCGTCGATGCCGCCGCGTGCCGCCTGGCCGTCTACTGGCTGGCCGGCTACGGCGGCGGCATCTTCGTCCCGTTCCGCGACGCGACATCGGGGCACGAGACGTACGGCGGCGGCCGCTACCTGTGGGATTCGGTGAAGGGCGCCGACCTTGGCTCGAGCGACGGCCGCCTGGTCATCGACTTCAACTACGCGTACCACCCCTCGTGCACCTACGACGCGCGCTGGTCGTGTCCGCTCGCGCCGCTCGAGAACCACCTCGACGTTCCGATCCGCGCCGGCGAGCGACTCGCCTCACAGCGCGAGGACGAGGCCGCATGACCGATCCTGCCGCCCGCAACTGCATCAAGTGCGGCCGCGAGGTCGGCCCCGACGAGTCGATGTGCGCGATCTGCCTCCGCGCCGGTATGGTCGCCCCGTCGGCATCGCAGTACCACGGCACCGTGGCCGTCGCCATCGTGCTCGCGGTCGCGGCGCTGGCCATCGCGGCCAGCATCTCCCTGCGCGGCATCGGCCCGTGGAGCGCAGCGGTCCACGACGCCGAGGCGGATGGCATCGGCGCGGTGGCGGTGACGCTGATGGTCACCAACGAGGGCAGCGCCAGCGGGCGTGCGAAGTGCCGCATCGTGGCGCGCGGCGACAACGGGCAGGTGCTGCGCACCCGGAACTTCGTGACCGGCTCGATCGAGGGCGGCAGCTCGTTCGAAACGACGCAATCGGTACCCGGGCTGCCGTCGGTTCCCGCGGATCTCGCCGTGAGCTGCGAGTGAGCGCGGTTCGTCGCGCGGCGCTTTCGCTGATCGGCGCCGGCATGCTGCTCGCCCTGATCGCCGGCAGCGTGCTCGCCGGACCGCCGTATCCGGACCCCATCGAGGGCATCGCGGTCTACGACCCCGCCGGCGCGTTGACGCCGGAGATCGAGGCGCGCCTCGAGTCGCGGATCGACCAGATCGAGCAGCGGTCGGCGGCGGAGATCGCGGTCTATGTCGAGCTCGAGCCCGGGCTCGACAACGAGCAGGCGGGCTCGAACGCGGCGGCGCTGATGGACCAGTGGGGCGTGGGTCGCAGCGGCTTCGATGACGGCCTCGTCATCTACGTGGGCCTCGACGAGTCACTCGAGCACGGGCAGCTGATCCTGTACGGCGGATCGGGCTTCGATGCCGTCTACGCCGACGAGGATCGGCGCCAGGAGATCTTCGACGAGGTGATGGTGCCGCGCCTCCGAGCAGGTGACGTGGGCGGCGCGATCGAGGAGGGCCTCGCACGGATCGACCCGCTTGTCACCGCACACGGGCGTGAGCGGCTTGACCGCGCGCGGCAGCTGAACGCCATCCTGGGGCTCGTCGTCGCGCCGATCGCGCTCCTGGGCACCCTTGCCGCGGCGTGGCTGGCATGGCGTCGCGGCGGACGCGACCCGCGCTTCCTCGACTCCGAGTCGATCCTCATGGCCGGGCCGCCGGCGGACATGACGCCGCCGCTCGCCACCGTCGTTCAGCACGGCCGCGCCGGCCAGGAGGCGGTGACGACGGCCCTCGTCGAGCTCGCGACGCGTGGCGCGCTGCGGTTCCGCGCGCTCGGCTCGGAGGGTGACGGCGAGGACGGCCCCTCGATCGAGCTGCTCGACCTCGAGGCTACGACGCTCCCCGAGCCGGGGCCGATGCTCGTCGCGGAGCTGCGCTCACTGGCGGGCAGCGACGGCGAGATCGAGGCGGACGATCTCGCGAAGCTCCACGAGCGCATCGGGCCATACCGCACCGCGCTCGAGCAGCGCGCCGTGCGGCTCGGATGGTTTCGCGAGCCGCCCGGACGAGCCATCGGTCGCTGGTCGCTGGTGGCGGCGCTCGAGCTGGTGGCCGGCGTGGTGATCGGCGTCATCGGCGTCGCCGTGCCGATCAGCGGCCTCCTCTTTGTCGCGGGCGGCCTGGGCATCGGTGCGCTGGCGACGTTTGCCATCGCGCAGGCGATGCCGCAGCGCACGCCGAACGGGGCACGCATCGACGGCATGCTCAAGGCCTATCGGCGCACCCTCAAGCTGACGATGGAGCAGGCGCGCTCGATGGAGCAGGTCGTGGCCGAGCCGACGGTCCGATCACTGGCCGACACGCCGGACAAGGCGGTGATGTGGGGCATCGCCCTGGGCCTGCACGACGAGGTCTCAAAGGTGCTCGAGCGCAGCCTGGCCGATCGCAGCGAGCGGGTGACGACCGCTGCGGCGTACTACCCGCTCTGGCTCGGCAGCGGCGGCGCATCGGTCGATGGGTCAGCTGGCGGCGGCGGCATCTTCTCTGGGTCCGCGATCCCCGATGTCGGCGGCATGTTCAGCGCGCTGGGCAGCATCGGCACCGCGCCGTCGTCAAGCGGCTCGGGCGGAGGCGGCTTCTCAGGCGGCTCGAGCGGCGGCGGCAGCAGCTCGGGCGGCGGCTTCTGAACCGGTCGGCTCTGGCGCCGATGGGCGTGGCACGCTATCGTGTCGGGCGTGACCTTCAACCGCAAACCTGACCGACGCCCATCCGGGCCACGCTCCGGCGGATTCCGACCCGATCGGCGCGATTTTGACCGGCCCTCCGGCCCCCCGTCCGGCGATCGACCGCCCAGGGGCGACCGGCCGCCGTTTCGCGAGGATCGTGGAGATCGGCCTGATCGCGGCTATTCGCCGCGCGGGGATCGGCCCGACCGTGGTTTCGCGCCGCGCAACGATCGGCCGCCCTTCCGCGACGAGGGCGGGATGTCGCTCACCCTCGATCCGCGACATCTCGGACAGCTGAAGCGCTTTGCCGCCGATGCCGGCGTGCGCCCCGGTGAGCTGGCGCTGCAATGGATGATCGAGCGCCTCGACGCCGAGTCCGGCCGCGCTCCGCAGACCCCGGCGCCGCGCCCGGCGGCTCCACAGTCGGGATCGCCTGACCTGCTGGCGCGGCTCGACGCGCTGAGCGCTCGCATCAGCGCGCTCGAAGCGCGCGGCACGTCCTCCCAAAAGCGCGAAGCAGTTCCGCCGAAGGCCGTAGCGGCACCCGCGCCAGTCGAAGCGCCCCCGGCAGCTGAAGCGGCTCCGGCGCCAAGCGAAGCGCCCCCGGCAGCTGAAGCGGCGTTGGTGCCAGCCGAAGCGCCGACGCCTGCCGCCCAGCCGGAACCCGAGCCCACGACGGCAGCCGAGGCAGCGCCTGCCGCGCGCGAGTCGCGCCGGCGCAGCACTCCGGCTCCGCGCACGCCGAGCCCGCGTGCCACCGCGGCGACCCAGGGCGAGCGCGTCGGGCTGCATGACGAGATCGCGGCCGTGATCGGCGAGCGCGGTCCCATGACCGCGGCGGATCTTGCCGTCGCCATCGCGGAGCGCGGCCGCTACATGGCGCCACGCAGCACGAAGCCGCTCGACGCGGCGACCGTGAACAGCCGCGTCAGCAATCCAGCGTACCGGGGGCGTTTCACTCGCAGCGACGGACGCATCGGCCTCACCGACGCCGGCTGACGCCCGCCGCGATGGCCGCGCCGCCGTGACCGACGTTCCGCCACCCGCTCCCAGCCCCGCCGGCATCGGTCCGGCGCTGCGTGAGCTTGACACCGCGCTTGTCGAACGTGCGCGCCGCGCGCCCGATGCGCCCGAGCGCGGCGCTGCGGAACGGCTGCATCGCCACGTGGCCGAGTACCTGGTGCCGCGAGCCGCGGACGTCGAGTCGCCGCTCGTCGTCGTGATCCTGGGCTCCACCGGATCGGGCAAGTCGAGCCTCTTCAACGCCCTCGCCGGCTGGCCGGCCAGCCCATCGGGCATCCTGCGACCAACGACGCGCCGCCCCGTGGTGCTCGCGGCGCCCGATGACATCGCGGCGATCGAGCGTGGCGAGATCCTGCCGGGCCTCGCATCGCGCGACCAGCTGCACGTCCTGGCCGACCGCCGCAAGGGCCGTGGCGCGGGCGTCGTCCTGGTCGATGCGCCGGACATCGACTCGATCGAGGCCGAAAATCGGCGGCTGGCTGCCGAGCTGCTCGAGGCGGCCGACCTGCTCATCGTGATCACCACCGCGTCGCGCTACGCGGACGAGGCGCCGTGGCAGATGCTCACCCGGGCGCGCGAGCGCGGCGTTCCGATGCTGGCCGTCCTCAACCGACTGCCGACCGACGATGCTGACGCCGTCGCGGTCGAGACCGACTACCTCCACCTGCTGGAGCGTGCCGGCATGCTCGCGGCGGGCGCGCTGGGGCAGCTCGAGATCGTCGACATCCGCGAGGGGCAGCTCGATACGAAGCGTGATGCACTGTCGGCACGCGCCATCGAGCCCATTCGAGCTGCCCTCGATCGCCTGGTGAGCGGCACGGCCGAGCGCCGCGAACTGGCCGCTCGCGCCCTGGGAGCCGCGCTCGAGGGCCTGCCGCCGGCGGTCGAGCGTATCGCGGCGCAGGTCGAAGAGGAGCGGGCGGCGGCCAGCCGGCTCGAGAGCACGGCCGCTGCCGCGTATCGCGACGAGCTGGTGCGCCTCAACGGCGAGCTGGCCAGCGGCACCTTCCTGCGTGCCGAGGTCCTTCGGCAGTGGCAGGAATTCGTGGGCGCCGGTGCGGTCGCGCGCCTCCTGGCGAGCGGCGTCGGGCGTGCCGTGGAGGCGGTGAAGAGCCTGGTGCGCCGTCAGCCCGCCGCGCCGGTGGTGGAGGTGCGCGAGGGCGCCTTCACCGATGTCGTGGAGCTGACCGCCGGGCGCGTCGCGGAGGCGGCGCGGCGCACCGCAACAGAGTGGTCGGCGTCAGAGCTGGGCAACCGCGCGCTGGCAGAGGACGCTGGCCTGTGGACCGTCAACCCGCAGCTGCGGGTTGAGCTGCGCGCATCCCTGGAGCGCTGGGCGGGCGAGATCGGCACGCGGATCGGTGAGATCGGTGAGGGCAAACGCGGCTTCGCGCGCGCCGCATCGCTGGGGGTCAACGTCCTCGGCACCGCGACCGTGCTGGCGGTCTTCACGACGACCGGCGGCCTGACCGGCGCCGAGGTCGGCATCACCGCCGCCACCGCGCTGCTGAACCAGAAGCTGCTGGAGGCGATCTTCGGCGAGGCGACGCTGCACCAGTTCGTGTCGGAGGCGCGCGATGGGCTGAAGCGCCTCATTGCGGACGCGGTCGACACGGATCGTGCGCGCTTCGAGACAGCACTCGGCAGCTTCGCCCCCGGTGCCGGGGATGCCGAGCGACTCCGCGCCGCCGTGGCCCGGGTCGAGGAGATCCGCGCAGCACCGGCTCCGGCGTGACGGGGCCGCCGCCGGCCAGCACCGGACCCGAGGCGGCCATCGCGGGCCTCGCCGCCGCGCTCGCGGCGGCACGCCGCATCGAGCTCGACGCGACCGATGCCGAAGCCGTGCTGGCACGCGCACGACAGCGCGCCGGGTTCGCGGGATCGGCCTACGTGCTGGCGCTCGCCGGCGGCACCGGCGTCGGCAAGTCGAGCGTGCTCAACGCGCTCGCCGGCCGGACGGTGAGCGCGGTGCGCGCGGTGCGGCCCACGACCGACGAGCCGGTCGGCTGGGTCGCCGAGGGCCTGCTCGTGGAGCTCGCGCCGCTCTTCGAATGGCTCGGCGTTCGCCACGTCGTGGGCCACGCCGATCCGCAGCTGCGGCACGTCGCGATCATCGATCTGCCCGACGTCGACTCGCAGCGCACCGCGCACCGCACCCGGGTGGATGAGCTGCTCCCCCGCCTCGACCGCATCGCCTGGGTCGTGGATCCGGAGAAGTACGACGACGAGCGCATCCACGAGTACCTGCGCGCCGAACGCGACCCGCGGCGCCTGATCTTCATCCTCAACAAGACCGATCGCCTTCGCACGGCCGATGTCTCCGCCCTGCGCGAGGACCTCGAGCGTCGCCTGCGCGGCGCGGGAATCGCAGATCCGCAGATCGTCGCCATCAGCGCCAAGCAGGGCAGCGGAGAGATCGATCGGCTGCGCGCGCTCATCGGCGAGGAGGCCGATGCCAAGGCGGTCATCGCCCGACGCCTGGTCGCCGACGCCGTGGCCGCCGCTCGCAGCCTTGCCGCGCGCGCGGGGATCGACCCTGACGGCAGCCCCGAGCCGCTGCTCTCGGTCCGGCGACGCGACGCGGCGATCATCGAGACGGTCGCCGGCGCGCTGGCGCTCGTCGATCTCCCCGGCGTGCGTCGCCAGGCGACGAACGCGGTGCTGCAGCGCTCGCGGCGCACGGCGGGCGGCCTGCTCGGCCGTGGCATGGCGCTGCTGCAGCTCATCGGCGGCCGCTCGGCGGGCGCCGCCGATCCGGCCGGCTACCTGCGCTCGTGGCGACGCCGCGGGACGCTGGCGCGTGCCGTCAATCCCGTGCGCGCCGCGGTCGCCGATGCGGCCGCCGCCGCCCCGCTCGCCTGGCGCCCGCACCTGCTGAGCGTGGCCGGTGCGGGGCACGTCGAGGCGTCGCTCACCAGCGCCATCGACGGTGCGGTGGCCGAGTCGGCGCTCGACGCGCGACCACCCGGCTCGTGGCTGTGGTGGCCCATCGGGGCGCTGCAGCTGGTCGCCTCGGCTGCGCTCATCTTCGCGATCGCCTGGTACGTCACGCTCTTCCTGGCGCAGGGCGTGCCGGTCACGACCGTCGAGCTCCCGATCCTGGGCCCGATTCCTCTGCCGCTCGCCCTGCTGACTGCGGCGATCGTGGTGAGCGCGATCCTCGCGTTCGTGCTGCGCCTGCACGCCGGCTGGGTCGCGCGACGCTGGGCATCGGTCATCGCCGACCGGGTCGAGATGGCGGTCAGCGAGGCGATCGAGCGCAAGGCACTGGCGCCGCTCGACGCCCTGGACCGCGAGCGCGGCGTACTCACCGAGGCGATCGGCCGCGTTCTCGCGGCGGCGGAAGAGGAGCCGCCGCTCGCGACGAGCGGCGGCGTCGGTCCTTAGCCCTCCAGGATGAACGTGACCAGCAGGTTCACCTGGTATTCGGTCACGGCGCCGTCGGTGACCCCGACGCGCATCTCCTTGACCCACGCGCTCTTCACGTTGCGCAGCGTCTTGGTGGCGCGAGCGACGCCCTGATTGATGGCGTCCTCGAAGCTCGTGTTCGAGGTGCAGCTGAGCTCGGTGACCTTGGCAACTGGCATGACTCGTCTCCTGTCGCGATTGGTTGGCGGGCCGATGGCATGCACGCCGGCTGCCAGCGCCTCAGGAATCGTGCGACAGCGCCCAGTCGCGGAGCGCATCGGCCTCCCATGCGTTGACGACCGATGCCTCGGGCACCCCACAGGCGGCCGCCCGTTCGCAGCCGATCGGCAGCCACGCGAGCTGCCCGGGGGCATGCGCGTCGGAGTCGATCGCCACCTTGCAGCCAGCCTCCACCGCCAGGCGCAGCAGGCGCTTCGGCGGGTCGAGACGCTCCGGGCGGCTGTTGATCTCGATCGCCTTGTCGAAGCGCTTCGCGGCGGCAAAGACCAGGTCGGGATCAAAGGCCGATGGTGGCCGGTTCCTGTTGCGCGTCTTCATTCGTCCGGTGCAGTGGCCCAGGATGTCCAGGTGCGGGTCAGCCAGGGCGGTGACCATGCGCTCGGTCATCTGTCGCTCCTCCATGCGCAGCACGGAGTGGACGCTGCCCACGACGACGTCCAGCCGTGCCAGCAGGTCGGGCCGCTGATCGAGCGATCCGTCCTCGTTGATGTCGACCTCGATGCCGGTCAGGATCCGGAACGGCCGCAGCTCCTCGTTGAGGCTGGCGACGAGATCCAGCTGCTCCTCGAGGCGCTCGGCGCTGAGCCCATTGGCCACGGTCAGCCGCGGCGAGTGGTCGGTCAGCACGATCCACGAGCGGCCAAGCTCGATCGCCGCCTCGGCCATCTCGCGAACCGGTGAGCCGCCGTCGCTCCAGTCGGAGTGGACATGGCAGTCGCCCCTGAGCACCGCCATCAGCTCGGCGCCGCCCTCGATGATCGGTTGGCCGCCGGTCGCCTCGAGGCGGCGCAGGTAGACCGGCTCCTCGCCCTTCACTGATTCGGCGATCGTGCGCGCCAGCACCTCGCCTACGCCCGGGAGATCGCGGAGCGTCCCGCGGCGTGTCCGCTCGGCAAGCTCCTCCGACAGGAGCTCCGCGACCGCCTTTGCGGCGCGGCGGAAGGCGTTGACGCGAAAATTCGGCTCGCGGGCCGCCTCGAGCAGGAAGGCGATCCGCTTCAGGTCGGCGACGACGTCGCGTGGTTCAGGCATGGGCCGCAGTATGGCTGCCGTTGGCGGCAGCCGGGTCGCACCGCCGGGTCGCGCCGTTGGGTCGCGCAGCCTCGCGGGCCGGTGGTCGCTGAGGCGTGGTCGCTGTGGCGTGGTGGCTGGGTCGTGGTCGTGAGGCCATCTCGGTGGCGTCCACCAATATATCGTTAGTGATATAGCCGCCGAGTGAGCGAATCCGCCTCCTGGGGAAGGCAGCAGTTGCCCCGGCGCCTCGACGCCGCCATTCGCCGTTTGCCGTGCTGAGCGCCATGGAGCGGCGACGGGTCGTACTCTCGCCAAGGTGAGGCTTACGACACCAAACCAAGCCCGGAGCCGCCCAGAGGAGGCTATCTCTCAGCTGGTGCGTGTTAGCGCGCATGAGTGGCCCGATCGGCGTCGTCAGCCTCACACGGTGAGAATTAGTCGCGACGCAAGCGATCAGCTCGCGAGCTCGAGGCGCACCCAGCAAGGTTTCCCGGAGCGGAGCTAACGGTGAGGCACAAGGCAACGTTTCGGCCGAGGCGTCCAAACCTTGTCTGGCTGAGCAACTGTGGGTCAATTCCGGGCCTGCCTCTGGCCCTGGTTCGCCGTTGGCACCGCTGGCGGGCAACTCGCGGTGGCTGCCTCTCCGTTAGCACCGCTGGCGGGCACCTTCGAGGGGCAGCCCTCGACGGGCAATCCCCGGCCTCCGGCGGGCAAGCTACGGGATCGTCAGAAGGCGCCGCGGGTTGTCGACCGTCATCTGCGTGATCTCGCCCTCTGCCACCGCGGCGGTGCGCAGACTGGGCAGGAAATGTTGCTGCAGGTAGACGTACCCGAAGCCGCCGTTCGCCTTGAGCTGGCTGTTGTGGCAGACATCCTGGCTCAGCAGCAGCTGCGAACCGTAGCCACGCTCCAGGAGCTCGACCACGATCTCGATCAGGCGCGGCTCGGCGTGCTCCTCGCTCGCAAACCGATGTCCCAGGAAATCGAACTCCAGGTTCGCCCCGCGGTCCAGGATGACCAGGTAGTGGTCGAGGTCGACGTATGAATCGGCATGCCCGATGACGACGCGCGACGGGTCCACGCCCTCCCCGATGAAGATGGCCAGCTGCGCCTGGCCGACCGGTGATTGCACGGCGTGGGTCGTGAGCGCCATGCCGGTCTCGCGCGCCGCGCGCGCCGCCGCCCGATGCACCCGCTCTTCCTGCGCGCTGATCCACGGCTTGTCGGTCCCGATCTCCCCGATGATCCCCGGACGGATTCCGCTTCCGCCGACGCCGTCACGGAACTCGGCGATGAGCTCCGCCGCCAGGTCATCAGCGGAGCGACGGTCGATCAGCGCCTCGGCCGGGTAGTAGGCCTCGCGGTACCAGCCGCAGCCCATCACGATCTGGACGCCGGTGGCGGTCGAGAGGCGGCGCAGGCGCCCCGGATCGCGGCCCACGCCCGGCAGGGTGAGGTCGACCAGCGTTCCGCCGCCGCGGCGACGGAACTCGTGCAGCTCCTCGCCGATGAGCTCGTCGTCCGGAGTGAGCTCCCAGTAGTCCCATCGGTCCTTCACATGCCAGAGCGCGATGGCGGTGTGCTCGTGGGGCAGCGTGAAGCCGGCGCGTTCGGGAGGGATCGGGCCGGTCACGGTCATGACGTGGGATGGCATGCCGCTAGTCTGCCGCAGGCGGTCGCGAGGCGTGAGGCATCGGGCGCATCCGGTATGCTCCATCCGGATCGCAACCTGAGCCACACGAGGCGCCTCGATGCCACAAGACTCTTCCGCCGGTGCACGGCCCAACCTGTGGTCGATTGCGCAGCGCCGCCTCGATGACGTGGCTGGCCGCCTCGGGATCGATGATGGCATGCGCCGCGTCCTGCGCGAGCCCAAGCGAGAGCTGACGGTGCACTTCCCGGTGACGATGGACGACGGCCACGTGGAGGTCTACGCCGGCCACCGCGTCCACCACAACGTCAACCGCGGCCCGGCGTATGGCGGCATCCGCTACGTGCCGGACCTGCGCCTCGATGAGATCCGGGCGCTCGCCATGTTCAACAGCTGGAAGGCGGCGCTGGTCGAGATCCCGTTCGGCGGCGCGATGGGCGGCGTGCGCGTGAACCCGAAGCGCCTCTCCGCGCAGGAGCGCGAGGGCCTGACGCGCCGCTTCGCGACGGAGATCGCGCCGCTCACCGGGCCGGATCGCGATATCCCCGCGCCCGACGTCAACACCGGCTCGCAGACCATGGCCTGGATGATGGACACCGCCTCGATGCACCGCGGCTTCACGGTGAGCGCCGCGGTCACCGGCAAGCCGCTCAGTGTCGGCGGATCGCAGGGCCGGCGCGAGGCGACCTCGCGCGGCGTCGTGCGCGTCATCGCGGCGGCCGCCGCGGCGCGCAACCTGGAGCTGCGCGGCGCGCGCATCGCGATCCAGGGATTCGGGCGCGTCGGGACGATCGCCGCGGAGCTGCTCGACGAGGCGGGCTGTCGGATCGTGGCGATCGCGGACGACCTGACCGGGGTGCAGGCAGCCGAAGGCATCGAGGTCGCCGCCGCGGTGAGCTGGATGCGCGAGCGCGACACGATCGAGGGCATGCCGGGCGTCGACGGGGTTGCCAAGGCATCCGTCTTCGAAGCCGACTGCGACATCCTGGTGCTGGCTGGCCTCGAGCACCAGATCGTGGCCGAGAATGCCGAACGGGTTCGGGCCGGCATCATCGCCGAGGCAGCGAACGGCGCAGTCTCCCCGGAGGCCGATGCGTCGCTCCACGCGCGCGGCATCGAGGTCATTCCCGACATCCTGTGCACCTCGGGCTCGACGGTCGTGGGCTACTTCGAATGGGTGCAGGACATGCAGGCCTTCTTCTGGAACGAGGGCGAGGTGGCGGCGCAGCTGGACCGGGTCATGGATCGAGCGTCGAAGGGCGTGCGCGACATGGCGCAGCGCGAGAACGTCGATCTGCGAACGGCGAGCACCATGGTCGCGGTCGCCCGCGTCGCGGAGGCGACGACCCTGCGCGGCCTCTACCCGTAGGACGCCTACCCGTACACCTCGTCCCGCGCGGCGGAGGTCCGGCAGGCACCGCCGCGCGCGCAGGCCCGATTCGTGCGACGATCGGCTCCCGGCCTGGATTCCGCATGACAGGTCAAACGACCCACATGATGGAGTGACCCATGACTGACGGCGCCACGCGCGACCTGCTGATGCAGCTCGAGCCGACGGCGGGAGCGCTGCTCAATCGTCATCTCGGCATGACGAAGGAGTGGTTCCCGCACGACTACATCCCCTACTCGCTTGGGCGCGACTACGACAAGGAGCCATGGACGCCGGACCAGCCCAGGCTGACCGGCGTTGCGCAGACGGCGTTCGAGGTCAACCTGCTGACCGAGGACAACCTGCCCTCCTACCACCGCGAGATCTATCGCATGTTCGCTGGCGGCGACGACGCCTGGATGACCTGGGTCAACCGATGGACGGCGGAAGAGGGCAGGCACGCCATCGTGCTGCGCGACTACCTCGTCGTGACGCGCAACATCGATCCGTACTCGCTGGAGCGTGCGCGCATGGCCCAGGTCCAGGCCGCCTACCACCATACGAATGACAGCAGCGTGCTGCGTGGACTTGCCTACGTCGCCTTTCAGGAGCTGGCCACGCGCATCAGCCACCGCAACACGGGACGCTATTCATCGGACCCGGTTGCGGATCGGATCATGGCGCGCATCGCCGCCGATGAAAACCTGCACATGGTCTTCTACCGCGACATGCTGAGCGCGGCCGCGGAGATCGATCCATCCGGCGTCGTCGAAGCCGTCGCTGACGAGGTGATCGGCTTTGAGATGCCCGGAGTCGGGATGGCCGGCTACATGCGCAAGGCGGCGCAGATGGCCAGGGCGGGGATCTACGACCTGCGCATCCATCACGACGAGGTCATCTGGCCGATCCTGCGCCACTGGCGCATCTTCGAGCTCGAGCAGCTTTCGCCACGCGCCGAGGCTCGACGGAGCGAACTGGCGACCTTCCTGGGCGAGCTCGACCGACAGGCGTCGCGCTTCGAGGCACGACGCGCAGCCCACTCCGCACGGGAAGCCGAGCGGGCCGGCTAGCAACCGGATCAGCCTGCGGCGACCCTCGGGCGCAGCACGGCCTGGTCAGGTTGGTCCGGCTGATCGAAGAGCTGCTGCGGCTCATTGAGATCGACGCCGGTCGCGGCCTCGAAGCGCCGCTTGAACCACAGGTCGTGCGGCGCAAGGCTCACGGCCAGGAGTGAGAGGGCATGGCCCAGGTCGTCGCTCTCGATCGTCCCGATCAACAGCTCCCCCGCCTCTGGGCCGCCCAGCGACCAGGTGGCGAACCTGGCCCCGATCCGTCGCGCGGACAATTCCTGCTCGGCACGGCGCGAACCAGCCAGCTCAGCGGCGAGCTCACGGGCCGCCTCCCCCCGGCCGGGCAGGATTCGAACGACGATGCAGCGTGTCTGCATGGGTGCGAGATTGACCGATGCCGCGGCGGCGCACATCCGAATGCGCCTTAGATTTCCCGTTGGAGCGCCTTAGATGGCCCGGATGCCCCACGCCTGCGGCGTGTCCCACCCGTCGCGCCTCGGAAGGCGCCGATGTCAGATGCCGGATCCGTACGCCCAGTCCTGCGACCAGGTCGAGTCATCGTCGTAAGTGACGATGACTCGCCCTCCAGACTCGAGCCTCTCCGGTGAGCACGGAGGATTGCGCTCGCAGGTAACCGTGACCCGAACGACGGTGCCCGCGCCGCTCGGCTGGGGACCGGCGATCGCATTCGACGCATAGTCGTGGCAGCTCTCGGCGGGCACATCGCGGCACTCGATCAGATCCGTTGTCGATGGCCGGGGCGAGATCGCGGGCGGTGAGGGCTCCGAAGAGGTCGACGGTCCCGGCCCACAAGCCGCCAGCACCAGAGCAAAGAGTGGCGCCAATCGAGGTGCGACTAGCATGGGGTGACTGCACATTGCTCGATCATGCTCACGACATTATCGAATTGCTTGCCTTGCGGGCGCATCAGGATTCGCCTTAGATCTCGGGCCTTGGTTCCTCAGATTCAGCCGATGGTGCCCGGGGGCCGTCCCGCCATCGCCGGAAGTCCCAGCCCGGCGGCGGCCATTGCGACGCGGTTGTCGACGCCGAGTTTGCCTTTGATGTTCGTGACGTGGACGCTCACCGTCTTCGAGCTGATGAAGAGCAACGTCGCGATCTCCGCATTCGAGCGGCCAGCTGCGACGAGCGCAAGCACCTCGCGCTCCCGCGGCGTAAGGTCGATGCCGGGCCGTCCGACGGGGCCGTTGGACCCGCCGACGGCGGCGACCCGCAGCCGCGCACGATGCGCGAGATCGTCGATCCACTCCAGCAGCGGCCTCGCACCGAGACGAGCCGCGACCTCACGAGCGGTCTGTAGGGCTCGCTCGGCATCCGGACGCGCGCCGCCGTGCGCCAGCCATGCCTCACCCTCACGCCACCGCGCGATCGCCGCATCGAAAACGTGCTCCTGGGCCCCGAGCTCCTCAGCTGCCTCTGCCCAGCGTTCCGGCTCCACCTTGCCCAGGGCCCGCCCGCGCTCCGCCCGCATCCAAAGCTCGTCCATGATCGCGTGCCGCCCCGGGCGCTCGACCGCCGCGCGGAGGGCGGTCAGGTGGCCCTCAAAGCGTTCCATCAGCGCTGCAGCCTCCGCCGCGAGCTCGCCGACAGCCCCCGCATCGTTGCGAGCTCGGGCCATCGCTGCCAAGTCGGCCACGGCCCACATGGCGCGGATGAGCAGCCAGCGCCACTCTGAGGATCGGACCGGCTGTCCCTGCGCCTCGATCGCCGCGATCCCGGCCTGCGCGTGGCGCAGCGCGACCTCCGGCTTGCCCGCCATGAGGGCGACGTGAGCCAGCTGCTCTTGCGGCCCCGTCCAGCCGGTGACCCGCTCGGCCGAGGGCGGAATATCCCACTCCCCGATGGCGCTGCGCACCTCGTCCCACGCTCCGCGCGTCGCCGCGAACTCGGCACGCACCAGCCCGAGCCAGCGCAACGGCAGCCCGGGCATGGCGCGCGACAGTCCTTCGGCGATGAGGCGCTCCGCGAGATGCCACTCGCCCAGGAGGTAGGCACGATCGACGGCGATCGCGGTCATCGTCGCGCCGTAGGTGTACTCCACGTGTGCATTCGCGAGCCGCTCCAGCCCTTCGCGCACGACGTCGAACGCGTCGCGCAGCCGCCCGCCGGCGTGCAGCGCCTCGGACAGGTTCGAGCGCTCGACCGCCTCGTCGGCGAGGCGACCATCGGCCATCGCGACCTCGACCGACGTCTGCAGCTCGTCGATCGCGCCGTCCACCTCCCCGAGCAGCAGGAGCGCCGTCCCCAGCGTTCCGCGCGCCCTTCCTTCCTCCTCGGCCGCGCCGACCGAGCGCGCGACAGTGACAGCCTCTCGGGCAAACTGCAACGCTTCCTCGAGATTCGGCCCCATGAGCAGCGCCGACGCCAGGCGCGAGAGCACCCGCGATCGCGCCGCCCTCTCCGGCGCTGCCGGAACGATGCGAACCGCCTCGCGTCGGTGGCTGGTGAACCCCTCCCGATCGCCGGCCAGCCAGTACGCCTCGCCGACGCGTGCGTGCAACAGGCCTAGGGCGACCGGTTCGTTCGGATCAGCCAGCGCCAGGCAGTCCTCCCAGAGCTGGATCGCGCGCGCGAACTCGCCACTCCCCTCGGCCGCCTCGGCTGCCATGCGCGCCAGCTCACCGAGCGTGACGTTCTCGGCATCGAGCGCCGCCGGCTCGGCCTCGGCGATGGCCAGCGCTCGTTCGAGGTGGTCGAATGCCTCGGCCTGGGCGAACGCATCGCTCGCGGCGCGCGCGGCGACGAGGAGTGCCGGCAGCGCGCGGCGCTCCTCCCCGGCGCGCAGCCAGTGGTTGGCGAGCTCGGCGGCCGCCCGTGGCGGCGACGGATCGCCCAGCGACGGCATGCGGTCGAGCGCCTCGGCGTATGCACGATGCACGCGCAGCCGCTCCCCGGGGAGCAGGTCGTCGTAGATCGCCTCGGCGATGAGCGGATGGCGGAAGCGATAGCGCCCCGAGGCCGGGTCCGAAGTGATGATCGCGCGGTCGACCGCCTCGCGCAGCGACTCCAGCAGCTCCTCGGGAGGCAGGCCGGCCACCGCCTCCAGCAGTGGATGCGTCACTGACAGGCCGACGGAGATCGCCCGCAGGAGCCGCCGCGTCCGGTCGGTAAGGCCGCGCGCACGCGCCAGCAACACCCCGCGCAGCGTGTTCGACAGGACGATCGGCTCATCACCGCCCGGTGCCACGAGCTCCTCGGTGAAGAAGGCATTGCCGTCGCTGCGGGCGTACGTCTCGGTCAGCAGGTCGGTCGACGGCCGGTGACCGAGCAGCGCGGCCACCTGCTCGTCATGCTCGGCCCGCGTGAAACGCTCCAGGCGGAGCTGTTCGACGAGTGGCAGCCGGCCGATTTCGGCGAGGAGCGGAGTGAGCGGGTGCCGCGAATGGACAGCATCGGTCCTGACGGTGGCGATGAGCAGCACGCGTGCCGAATCCAAGGTTCGGGCGAGGAAGCCGATGAGCTCGCGCGTCGAACGGTCCACCCACTGGAGATCCTCGACGACGAGGATGAGCGGGGCCTGGCGCCCGAGGCGACCGAGCAAACCGAGCAACTGTCCGTAGAGACGCGTCTGGGCGAGGCCAAGGGCCGGGCCTGCACCGCGTTCGCCGAGCGTCGGTTCCAGCTCCGGGAAGAGCAACGCGAGCTCCGGTCGGGCGCGGCCGATGGCTTCATTGGCGTCTCTATCGCCCTCCATCGCCGCCTCGACGATCGGCCGCAGCGCCTCCAGCAGCGGCACATAGGGCAGGTTCGCCTCTTCGATCTCCATCGCGCCGCCGACCAGGGAGCGTCCTCCCTCCCCCGCCACGCGGGTGCAGAGCTCCTCGACGAGCCGCGACTTGCCGACGCCCGCCTCGCCGAGCACCACGACGATTGCCGACGATTCGCCGGCGGCAGCTCGGGCATAGAGCGACTCGAGCCGCGCAAGCTCGGCGGTTCGCCCGATAAAGACTGGGCTGGATCCGGTTCGGGCCATGCCCAACAGTACCCCTGCATGTCGCGGATTGAGCAAGAACGATCAAGTCTCGAGGTGGTCCGATGTCGCAGGATGGCGGCATGAGCACGCCAAACGACACGTTCGCAGCGTTCCTGGGGTCGGTCACGGCGACGCTCGACGAGCCCGAGCTGCGCGGAAACGAGCTGGCGGCGCGGGCTCACCTGTCGCGCTACCACTTCGACCGGCTCATCCGGGCGACGGCGGGCGAGACACCGGCGCGGTTCCGACGCAGAGTCCTGCTCGAACGGGCCGCGTTTCGGCTCACATCGGGCCGGACCGGCATCCTCGACGTCGCCGTCGAGGCCGGCTACTCCTCGAACGAGGCGTTCACGCGCGCGTTCCGAAGAGCATACGGGGACGCTCCGTCTGCCTGGCGCCGGACGCCGGGACAGATCCCGCTCGCGACACCGAACGGCGTGCATTTCCACCCGCCGGGCAGCCTTCGGCTGCCGGCCGAACACGAGGTGAGTTCCATGAATCTCCTGCTGAAGATGGTCCAACACCACGTCTGGCTGGTCCGCCAGATGGTCGACCGCGCGACGTCGCTCGACGCCGGCCACCTCGACGAGCCGATCCAACTCTCTGTTGAGGGGCTCGATGATGCCCCCACCATCCGCTCACTCCTCTCGCGGCTCGTGGGACAGATGGACATGTGGATCGGCGCCATCGAGGGTCGTGCCTACGACTTCGACCTCGAACACGCCGAGTCGCTCGACGGCATGATGTCCAGGCTCGCGCGGGTGGGCCCTGCCTTCGAGGCCGAGGTGCGGCGGGTGATCGACGAAGGCAGCCTGGACGACACCTTCGTCGACGCGACCTGCGATCCGCCCGAGGTCTTCACGTACGGCGGCATGATCGCGCATGTGCTCACCTTCGCCGCCCATCGGCGCACCTTGGTGCTCGGTGGACTGGCCTCGGCGGGCATCACGGACCTTGGGTCCGGTGACCCGGGCAAGTGGGTGGCCGACGCCGCGTGAGACACCAAGCCGCCGCAGGCCGGTCATCGGCTTGCGGCGGTATCGGTCTAACCTCCACACTGGGCGCATGAGTGACACGCGCTGGCAGGAGCACGAAGACCGATGGGCGCGCGAGCGGCTGGATCCCGCGCTGGAGCGCGCGCCGGAGCGCAAGGCGCGCTTCATCACGCAGTCGGGTGTCGAGATCGACCGCGTCTACACGCCCGCCGACCTGGCGGATCCGGCGAACGATCCCGATGCCGGACGCCCGCGGTATCGGTTCAGCCCTTCGGATTCCGAGGTCGACGGCTGGGACGAGATCGAAGATCTCGGCCTCCCCGGTGAGCCGCCGTTCACGCGCGGCATCCACCCGACCGGCCATCGCGGACGACTGTGGACGATGCGCATGTTCGCCGGCTTCGGCACCGCCGAGGACACCAACGACCGATTCAAGAAGCTGATCGCCGCCGGCGGCACGGGCTTGAGCATCGCGTACGACATGCCGACCCTGTACGGCTACGACCACGACGAGCCGATGGCCGAGGGCGAGTTCGGCACCTGTGGGGTCGCGGTTTCCTCGCTTGCCGACATGGAGATTCTGCTCGCCGGGCTGCCGGTGGGCGAGATCTCGACCTCGATGACGATCAACTCGCCCGCCGCGATGATCTGGGCCATGTACATCGTGGCCGCCGAGAAGATGGGCGTGCCGCGCGCGCAGCTGACCGGAACGCTGCAGAACGACATCCTCAAGGAGTTCATCGCCCAGAAGGAGTACATCTTCCCGCCGGCACCCTCGCTGAAGCTCGTCACCGATACCGTCGAGTGGGGCACGCGCGAGCTGCCGCGCTGGAACACGATTTCGATCTCGGGCTATCACATCCGCGAGGCCGGCTCGACCGCGGTCCAGGAGCTCGCCTTCACCATCGCCGACGGCATCGCCTACGTCGAGGATGCCCTGGCGCGCGGGATGCGGTTCGACGACTTCGCGCCCCGGTTGAGCTTCTTCTTCAATTCGCACAACGACTTCTTCGAGGAGATCGCCAAGTTCCGCGCCGCCCGGCGGATCTGGTACAAGCTGTGCCGCGAGCGCTTTGGCGCCGAGAACGAGCGCAGCACCTGGATGCGCTTCCATACCCAGACGGCCGGGGTCTCACTGACCGCGCAGCAGCCGCTGAACAACCTCACGCGAGTGGCCATCCAGGCGCTGGCCGGAGTCCTGGGTGGCACGCAGTCGCTGCATACCGATGCGTATGACGAGGCGTGGGCGGTTCCCTCCGAAGCTGCCGCCATGCTCGCACTGCGGCAGCAGCACATCCTGGCCGAAGAGTCCGGCGCGGCGAACACCGTCGACCCGCTGGCCGGCTCCTATTTCGTGGAGACGCTCACGAACCAGACCGAGCAGGCCGCATGGCGCTACATCGCGCGCATCGATGAGATGGGCGGCATGGTGCCCGCGCTCGAGGCCGGGTATCCGCAGGCCGAGATCGCCGATGCCGCCTACGAGCAGCAGCGCGAGGTCGAGGCGCACGAGCGCGAGGTCGTCGGCGTGACGAAGTACGCGGATCCGAACGAGGAGCTGAAGATCCCGCTGCTCGCGATCAGCTCCGAACAGGAGCGGCGGCACCTCGATCGACTGGCGCGGGTGCGCGCGGAGCGCGTTGCGGGAGCGCATGCGGCCGCCATGCGACGGCTCGAGGACGAGGCACGCCGCGGTGACGTGAACCTCATGCCGGCCATCATCGCGGCGGTCGAGGCATACGCCACCATCGGCGAGATGTGCGGCGTGTTACGCGGCGTCTACGGGGAGTACCGGGAGCCGCTCGCCGTCTGAGGCGTGCGCGGCGTTGCTCGGGGGTTCGCGCCGTGGAGTTTTCGCCATCGGCCTGTCTTGACGACCGTATGTGGTTCGCGCCGTGGAGTTGTCGCCATCGGCCTGTTGAGACGACCTTAGGAGACGTCAGGCGGAGCTCAGACCGCCTGATCCGCGTCCTGTGAGCGTGAATCCGACCGCTCCATGCGAATTCGTTGGCGGCCGGCCCGCCTAAGGTCGCCAGAACGGGCCGCTGGCAACTTCGTCATGAGCAGGATGCCACCAGGCACTGGCGGGACGCCTGCCGCTCGCAGCCACGAGAGCGCCGCATGTCCGCGGACCGTCAGGCGAGCGAAGAGGGCAGCATGTTCTGCAACGCGACGGCGCGCGGTTGTCCCTTCGAGCACGATCAAAGCCGGCACGACCGCGCGAGGCTGCCAGCCACGTTCGCGTGCGATGAATGGCGCATTGCGCGCCTTGCGATCGAGATTCGACAACAGTGCCTGAACGTCGACGATGACCGTCTTGATCTCGATGACGAGTAGCGTCGCGCTGGCGGCGTGCCAGACTAGGATGTCGATGCTGCCGCGTTCGCCGTAACGGCTGAAGGTGACCTCTACGCCGACCATCCACCCGGCGCGCGTCAGCCATTGCGCCCAGCGATTCTGGAGGGTCGCATGTTCGGCATCCAGCAGACGGCGGACATCGCCGCCAGGCAACTGGATATCGATGCGAAGCCAGCCACCAAGCGCGTTGACGACCGACCGCAGCGTCTCGACAGTATGCGGTCCGATCCGGCCGCCTCGAGATCGGTCAGCACCGACCGAGCTACGCCGAGCCGCGCAGCCACGTCGCGTTGGCGCCAGCCGCGGCGGTGACGCATTGCCCGCAGGCATCGCCCGATGACATCGTCGAGCATGGCGCCTCCACATGATCGGAAGCAGACTGTCGCGTGATGCAGCGGAAGGGTCGATCGGCGCGGCCCGCGGCCACCTCGAGGGCCGGCCGCGGTGACGTACGAAAGAGCACTCGGCCATCCCGCGCCGATCGGCGAGCGCATCCTGCCACTCGCCACTTACCGCCCACTTACCACGCGCTTACGCATGAGCGCGACGCATGTGCGCAGCGACGGCGCGACGCATTGGCGGGACGAAGCGGCGACGCGGCGAGAACCGCCCGATTCGATGCGCCCTGGGTCATGCCGGTGGCAAGCGCTGCATCGATCGCCTGTGAACCCCTCGCGGACTATGCTCGACGCAGATGAAGCTGCACCTCCTCGACGCCACGTTCGAGCTCTTCCGTGCCTTCTTCTCGCGACCGATGCGCCATGCTCCCGATGGCCGGCCGGTGAACGCCGTCGCCGGGCTCATCGACAGCACCCTGGCGCTGCTGCGCGAGCGGGACGTCACGCATGTCGGTGCCGCGACCGACTACGTCATCGAGTCATGGCGCAACGACCTGTACCCCGGCTACAAATCGAGCGCCGGGATCGATCCGGACCTGATGCGGCAGTTCCGCGACGCCGAACGAGCGCTCGAGGCGCTGGGCGTCGTCGTGTGGCCCATGATCGAGGACGAGGCCGACGACGCGATCGCCACCGCTGTCGCGCGCCACCTCGATGATTTGCGGGTCGAGCAGATCGTCATCTGCAGTGTCGACAAGGACCTGGGCCAGTGCGTGACCGGCCACCGGGTCGTGCTCCGCGACCGGATGCGCAACATCACGTACGACGAGGCGGGCATCGAGAAGAAGTTCGGCGTCCTGCCGGCCTCGATCCCCGACTACCTGGCGCTCGTTGGCGACAGCAGCGATGGCTTCCCAGGACTGCCCGGCTGGGGCGCCAAGTCGGCCGCCGCGGTCCTGCATCGGTTCAAAACGATCGACGCCATCCCGGAGAGCCCGCTGGACTGGGACCTGCCGGTGCGCAATGCCAGCCGCCTGGCGTTGACGCTTACCACGCACCGTGACGAGGCGATCCTGTACCGCACGCTCGCCACGCTGCGGACCGAATCGAACGCGAACCAGACCCTCGACGAGCTCGAATGGCAGGGCGTGCGGCGCGAGGCGTTCATCGGGCTGTGCGACGAGCTCGGCCTGGACACCGTGCGCGAACGGGTGCACCGCTGGGCCTGACCATGGCCGGTACCGGGGAGTACGTTCGGTGGAGTGAGGTGCGGTCGGCATCGGGCTAGCCTGCGAAGGCTCATGTTGCACCGACGCCTGCTGGCGGCGCTGACCGCCGCCTCCCTCCTCCTCGCTGGCCTGCCCGGAACGCCTGTCGCAGCCGCCTCCTGCAGTGGCTGGAGCTCCGAGACGGCCCCGCCGACGACGATCCGCGTCTTTCGCACGGCAAGCGGCGCGGTCGAGACCGTCGACTTCCGGACCTACACGGCGAATGTGCTTTCGCGCGAATGGATCAGCAGCTGGACGACCGAGTCGATTCGGGCGGGTGCCCTGGTGGTCAAGAACTACGCCTGGTACCAGGTCCTGCACTGGCGCGGCTACACAACCCCCGCGGGCGCATGCTTCGACGTCTTCGACTCCACCCGGGATCAGCACTACGACCCCTCGCGTCCCACCTATGGACCGATGGTGGCCGCCGTCGACGCCACCTGGACGACCCTGGCGCTGCAGAACGGCCGCATCTTCGCCGCGTACTACAACGCCGGCGGCATGAGCGAGGCGTGCGGCGCGAACGTCAACGGCTGGCAGATGTTCCAGTGGGGCTCGCAGGCGTGCGGCCTTGCGGGTCTGAGCGCAGCGCAGATCATGGCCACGTACTACGCTGGGGTGCAGGTCAGCGCCGCGCCGCCACCAGCGCCGCCGCCCGCCACGCCTGGCCCGACCCCGCCGCCGGCGCCCTCGCCCACGCCCGTGCCAGCACCGGATGGCTCCTCCGTTCTGGCACCGAGCGCCACGCCGCCGCCGCCGCCGCCCACGCCCGTGCCGCCGCCCCTCGAGC